>NZ_JAVJQN010000053.1:0-8897 GCF_040218245.1 Coleofasciculus sp. E1-EBD-02
ATTCCTAGACCTACATCTAATCCAAGCTAGAGAAGTGCTTGGAAGTGGTTATCCCCTACCAACTCATGCCCTATTCATGACTTCCTGGCAGGTTATCTCTGCCAATCCGCGTCTTCACGAAGTAAGGCGCGGTTCATGAAAGGATCTGGTTAATCGCTTCCGCCGGACCCACTAAAGAAATATAAGGTTCCCCAAAGAAACGCTGTGCCGCCGCTTGTGCCATCTCTGGCGTGACTTTGGCAATCTGCTGCTGAAACTTCAGATCAAACTCAATTCCCAATCCCAGAGTTTCATACCAGCCATAAATTTGGGCAAGTTGAGCATTGGTTTGTTTCCCTAAAGCATATTGACCCAGAAGTTTATTTTTAGCTGCTTGCAATTCCGCTTCACTCAATCTTAAACTGCAAAGGCGTTCTACTTCTGTCCGCAATCCCTCCATCGCGATTACTGTATTTTCTGGGGCGGTTCCCATATACGTCACAAATAGGGAATCACACTGGCGCGTGGGGTAAAACGCCGAAACATCATACGCTAACCCTCGTTTTTCCCGCAATTCCACAAATAAGCGACTCGAAAGTCCATTTCCCAGATAAGTATTCAGTAGTTTTAGCGCCCCATAATCTGGATCAGTAACTGATGAGGCTAAATACCCCAGCATTACCACCGATTGTTGGGTTTCCTGAGGGGTGACGACGTGGCAAGGCTGAGTGGTAATTAAGGGTAACGTCAGCGTTGGTAAAGGAGTTGAGGGGGGTTGCCAATCTCCAAAGACTTGCTCAATCTGCTGTACGGCGGCTTCCGGTGAAATTCGACCGGCGACACTAATCACTAGGTTATCCGGGCGGAAATAGGTTTGATGATAGTCTTTTAAATCTGTCGGTAACAATTCAGAAACCGTGGCTTCTGTACCCAATACAGAGACAGCATAGGGATGATCCTGATATAATGCCTGTCGCAACTGCTCAAAGGCAATGCTAAAGGGTTGTTCTTTTTGGGAACGAATATCCTGAATCGTTAGATAGCGTTCCAATTCTACCTCGGTTTCCGGGAAACTAGGCGATCGCAAAATCTGCCCCGCTAGCTTTAACATATCCAGCCAGTCGGAGGATACCGTTTTCAGAGACAATAAAAAGTAATCCGTTGCGGCATCTGTATTCAGTTGAGCGCCGACTGATTCGACTCGTTCGGCAATTTCAATCGAGGAAAGTTCGTCGGTACCTTTGGTCAAGACAGCCGCTAGGAGATGGGTTAATCCCGCCTTATCTCGTGGTTCTCTTTGGCTACCCGTGCGAAAAAATAGGCGCGAGGCAATAATATCAGCGGCTGAATTCTCGATAGCGATAACGACAATGCCATTATCTAAAACCGTGCGATGGATAATGGACTGTTGGGGTGAGGCAGTTAGACTAGAAGGCATAATTGATAATTCAAAGTTCAAAATTTGGTCGGGGCGGGTTTAGTCGCATCTGGGTAAGGATAAGAAAGGATAGTCATCAAACCAGCCCCTACAGACGCACCATGTAGAGACGCGCCATGGCGCGTCTCTCAAAATAATTCTCCCATCAGCAAATCTTCACTCACGGGTTTAAGAACAGTTACGGCATAATGATAAGGAGAAAGGTAACGTTGTGCTAAGTGCATCAAGTCTACTGGGGTCAGTCGTTGAATTTGAGCGGGATACGTTACAGCTAATTCTGCGGTCGCGATCGTATTGTAATATCCATACAATCCAGCGATCTGACCAGCAGCTTCGGTAGAGAAAACATAGTCATTACACAATAATCGCTGACAGCGACGGATTTCTTCAGAGGATATCGGTGTCTGCTGTAGGTTTAATAGATGCTGGCAAATCAAGGCTTCGACTTGTTCTAAATGCTCAGGATCAAGATAGGCGCTGATGGTAAACAAGCTCGAATCTCGCTGGAGTGAAAAACCACTGCCAATATTTTGAACCAGCCGATCTTCTTCCCGCAATTGTCTCACTAACCGGGATGAGCGTCCATCGGCTAATAATACCGAAAGTAAATCTAAACCATAAGCATCTTTTAACTGATCCACACCGGGTCCAACCCAAGCCATAAATAGACGGGCTTGTTCAATTCGGGGTAAATACAGTTCCTGACGCCTAATCTCAGTCATCGGGGGTTCGGCTTCGGCGATTAAGTGGGGACAATCACTGGGAGTGGCAAACGAGGCAAAAGACTGATTGACTAAATTTAACGCTGACTCTTGTTCAACTCCGCCAATAATCACCACCGTCATATTCTCCGGTTGGTAGTGACTCCCGTGGAAACGGCGCATCTGCTGAGACGTGTGCGCCCTCAATTGTTCTTCGCTACCCAAAACCGAGCGCCTATAGGGGTGATATTGGTATATTATTTCGGAGAGTGCCTGAAAACCTAACCAGTCAGGATTGTCGTAACAGGAGCGAATTTCTTCTAGAACCACATCTCGTTCGCGATCAAATTCGATGTCAGGAATCGCTGGAGATAACAGTAAGTCCGCTAATGGGGGTAAGGTTTCGTCGAGGTATTGAGCGGCGGTGGTAATGAAGAAATGGGCATAATCGTGGCTCGTCGCCGCATTTGTCAGCCCCCCATGACGTTCAATCACCTGATCAAATGCACCGGGAACCAGTCGCTGTGTCCCTTTGAAAATCATGTGTTCCAAAAAATGAGCCATCCCGCACCATTCATCGGGTTCGACAATTGCCCCAGCCCTCACCCAGACATCAACCACAACGACAGGTGTTGCAGGTAAATGCTGGTGAATGACGGTTAACCCATTGGCGAGTTTGAATATATCACCCGGAAATTTGGTAGAAATCAGTGGCTCAGATAGCAATTTCTCTAAAATCTCAAATTTACGTTAAATTAGTCCCATCTTAGCGCTTGAGGGCGTTCATGACGGACTTGGCTTAAAACATACATAATAGAGCAGATTCAGCAAAGTTGTAGGGGCGGGTTTGACTGATAACGCTTGGGATAAAACCGCTAACTTCACTAAACCCGCCCTGCTTAAGGAATCAGAGGAGTAGGCGCATAATGTCTAGAAAAATCGACCAAATTCTGGTTATTGATGTCGAAGCGACGTGTTGGCAAGGAAAACCGCCACCGGGACAAGAAAGCGAAATTATCGAGATTGGCGTTTGTCTGCTGGATTGCCATTCCCATTCCGTTGTTAAGACAGAGAGTATCTTGGTTAAACCAGCACGCTCAACGGTGAGTGAATTCTGTACTGAGCTAACCACATTAACCCAGGAACAAGTGGATCAAGGCATGTCCTTTGCTCAAGCCTGTGAACGTCTCCAAAAACGGTATTTATCCCATCAACGAGTTTGGGCGAGTTATGGGGAGTATGATAAAAATCAATTTCAAAAACAATGTCAATCCTTTGGCGTTGAGTATCCGTTTGATTCGCGACATATCAATGTGAAGACATGGTTTGCGCTGGCTCATTCGTTACAGAAGGAAGTTGGTATGTTAAAAGCCCTGTTTCTGCTTAAGCTATCGTTGCAAGGTACACACCATCGCGGCGTTGATGATGCGGCGAATATTGCCCGAATTTTGTCTCAATTACTGTGGAGTCAGGACAGGAGATTCAACCGCTTCGTGGATTAATATAATAGGGCGTATTGAACAGGATTGCGGTGAGGATAGGGAACAGGGAACAGGGAATAGAGAATGGGAAATGATTGTAGTGGCATAGCACACCTTATTTGATGAATTAGAATGGGAGTCCCGAAACCGTAGGGGCGCATAGACGTGCGCCCTATTCGATGGTAAAATCTATTCGACAATTTTAACTGTGTCAGTCCAGTAGTAGGGAACATTAGCCCTATATTCCGTCGGGTTTCCTTGCGTCAACCCAACCTACAACCCTACATCTATAAAAGTTTACCACTGAGGAATTCCGCCTAATAAAAGTCCGGCGGCACACTTAGTTAACGGTTTAGAAAATAAATACCCTTGTCCTTGTTCACAGTTTAATAGTTTTAATTCAGTCAATTGTTCGAGAGTTTCTACACCTTCAGCAATCACATCCATCCTTAAACTATGAGCGAGAGTAATAATCGTTCGGATAATCTCAGTATTGCGATTTTTCGGATTCATCTTGCTAACAAAAGAACGATCAATTTTGAGAGTGTTCACGGGAAAGCGATGTAAGTAACTTAATGACGAATATCCTGTGCCAAAGTCATCCACTGATAACTGGATATTTCTGGCTCTCAATTGCAGTAGCATCTTGGTGACGGTTTCGGCATTTTCCATTAAGATACTTTCGGTAATTTCTAGCTTCAAAAAACTGCCATTTAAACCAGTCTCTGCTAAAATATGATCAATTTGCTCAATTAGATCCGGCTCCTTAATCTGTTTGCCCGATAAATTGACACTCATTTTCAATGGCTCTGGTGTAGGGAATTGGGTTTGCCACATCCGCAGTTGACGACAAGCTTCATGAAGTACCCACTCTCCCAGAGGAATAATCAGTCCAGTATCTTCAGCAATTGGGATAAACTCTGCTGGAGAGACTAACCCGCGTTCTGGATGTCGCCAACGCACCAGTGCTTCAAATCCGGTTAGTGTCCCTGTGACTAATGAAGTGATCGGTTGATAATAAACTTCAAATTCCTGCCGTTCCAATGCTCGTCGCAAATCATTTTCCAATCTCAACAATTCTAGAGCGCGAGCATGCATAATTTTATCAAAGATTTCATGACGGGCTTTGCCGAGTTCTTTCGCCCGATACATGGCAATATCAGCATCCCGCAAGATATCTTCGCTGCGCTCATATCCTGTAGAACTGAGGGCAATGCCAATACTGGCACTCGTAAACACTTCATGATTATTCAGATTAAAGGGGGCTTTTAAGGTTGTCTGAATCCGCTCAGCTACACGAGTAGCATCTTTTATATCTTTGATATCTTCTAGGAGAATCGTAAATTCATCGCCACTTAAATGGGCAACGGTGTCAGTGTTTCGTACACACTTTTCTAGCTGACGGGCGGTGGCAATTAGGAGTTGGTCACCGACATCATGCCCCAAGCTATCATTCACTACTTTAAAGCGATCCAAATCCAGGAACAGAACCGCAAATAAATAATCCTGATTCCGTTTGGCTAATTTAATTGCATGGTTAACCCGCTCTATAAATAGAGTACGATTCGGTAACCTGGTTAAGTTATCATGTAAAGCATCGTGGCATAACTGTTCTTCTACCTGTTTGCGGTGACTAATATCAGTAACCGAGAAAACAATATGGGTGATAACTCCGTCGGCATCTTTTAAGGGAGCGCCATTCACTGAAAGGTATTTACGGGTTCCATCCGCCCATTCAATTGCGTGCTGGACATCGAAAACGGGTTGACCTGTTACCATCACCTGTTGGAATGGTAGTTGTTCCTCTGGAAAGGGTCCACCTTGAAAATCAGTAATCTGCCAAGTGGGAGAGTTGTATCGACGTTCGACTAATTCGGATTGAGTCAAACCGAGGACTTGCTGCGATCGCGCGTTGGCAAAGATGATGTTACCTTGAGTATCAACGACGGTAATCGCGGCGATACTGGTTTGCATGATGCCCTGGAGTAGGTCATTTTCGGGACAGAGTTGGGCTTCGAGTTGCTTACGTTGGGTGATATCCCTGGCAATCCCATCTATCCTAATCACACTACCCGTCTCATCCGCGATCGCACAGACGCGATTGTGTATCCAGCGCACCTCCCCATCAGGTCGGACAATTCTGTATTCTACGGCTTGATTACCGCTTTCTCCTAAAGTCTGAAACACCTGCTGAACTCGCTGCCGATCATCGGGATGAATCATCAACTCCCATAGAGTTGGCTGATCATACAGTTCAGCAATGGTTCTGCCAAAAACCTTCTCGGCAGCTTGATTAATATACAGTAGCTTATACGTGTGGGCTGACGCTGACCAAACGATGTCGTCTAGAGAATTGAGAATAGCCTGGATTAGCTGGTGCCTTTTTTGCAACTTGGGTTCTACCCCATTGTATCGAGTAATCATTATATCTAATTGTTTGTGCCAATGGGTTTATCGGCGTCCCAAACAACCTTTTTCGAGACAGCCTCTGAATAGCTACATTGATTTGTTAATAATTCAAGAGAGAGCGACTTATCCCTGTATCAGCGAATACCCTGACGCCATTGAGATAACCGTTGCTGTGCCGATTTGTCAAGGGAATGCACTAAAAAACGACCGCGAGGTTGTTTTGACGATCCTTGTCGGCGGCGTACTCTACGACTTGTGTAATGGACGTCGCTAATTAACTGCCCAGATGACATCCATTCTGCTCCATACCCGGTCACTGTTAACCGTTGCGCCCGATCTGAAGTTGCCACAATTAATCGTTGTCTGAATCGCTGAGGCTTACTCCGAAAAGCCGCACAAAATTTTTCGATGTAGCTATCGGCGGTCTGACCAAAATCTGTATAGCAGATTGATACATGGGGGGTTATATCTTCGTGGCGCGTTCCAGTCGGTTGATAGTGAGCGTCAAAGACAACTTTAGTTTTATAGCCCCGAAAGGCACTATAGTTAATTAAAACCTCAACTAATTCCTGCCGCGCTGCCAATAGTCCATGGCGATCGCGTGTCTTAGTCAAACTCGACTCGGTGCCGATGATGTTATAACCATCAACCAGTAAAACAACCTGGGGTGGGGGAGAGGGCATTTTTCAAGGCTAATTTAATATTTTTTGTTAATTTTTCTCAATCTCCTCTTTATATTAATTTATGATGACATTTTTGTCTCACCTAGAAGCCGTTGCTTGAGTAGCTCCGGTTCTCCCTGTGCTACCACCCGACCATTTTCCAGCAAAAATGCTCCGTCGCAGTAATTCAACTCTTCCAACCGATGAGTCACCCAAAGGGCAGTTAACCCGCGACTTTTAACCAGGCGCTGGACTTGAGCCACCAGATCTAACTGAGTATCGGGATCTAGCAAGGCTGTTGGCTCATCCAATAAAAGGATCTCAGACTGACGTGCGATCGCACCTGCAATAGCAATACGCTGCTTTTGTCCCCCACTCAGCGCATAAATCGGGCGTCGTTGTAAATCCAGCAGATTGACAGCGGCTAAGGCTTCGGTGACTCGGGCGCGAACTTGTGCGATCGAAAGTTTCTCCTCAACCAATCCAAACGCCACATCTGCACCAACTGTCGGCATAACCAGCTGATGGTCAGGATTTTGGAAGACAAATCCCATGAGTCCCGAAATCTGTATCTCACCCGAATCCGGTGACAATAATCCAGCCAGCAACCGCAACAATGTTGATTTACCACTGCCATTTGTCCCCAAGAGCATCCAAAATTCACCCTTGGGAACTTCTAGAGAGCAAGCGTCTAAAACCGATGCTCCACTAGACCAACTGAAGCATAGATCCTGTACCGTAATTGCGGTTTGAACCATGACGTTGGCGATGTGTTAACTACTGTTGTTCTTCAGCTAAAGCAAAGAAACCGGGTGTACGCCCTGCCCCCACAGCACCAGATTTCTGAGAAATCATCACCGCACTGATCTCATTGGTGAGAACGCCAATTTTCTTATCGGACTGGTGTTCACACGTCAGTTCCATGAACTCAGGTTTACCCGAACTCATTGCTTTCATAATTTCCTGGTAAGTTTCTTCCGCCGCTTCTGCTGACTTCCGTTGCACGGATAAGGGGAAGGGCGTGTTTTTCAAAGTCAAGTCAATCGTGAACATGCTACTCTCAAGCGCGATACTCTCCCTCTTATCTTAGACGGGAGTTGGCACAGATGAGGGAGCTGGGGGTGCGCAGGGGTGGAGGAGCAGAGGGAGCAGAGGGAGCAGAGGGAGCTGGGGGAGCTGAGGAAGTTAACTCAAAACTCTACCTTACCTATTGCCTATTGCCTATTGCCTATTGCCTATTGCCTGTTCCCTGTTCCCTGTTCCCTGTTCCCTGACAAATGACGAATAGACGAATAACAGTGGCAAAATTTGAAAATTTCTTTTAAGATAAGTTCAAGACCGTAAAGAAAAGTAAACTTTACTCACAATCGGGTCAATTATCTGCTTAGGCACAGCTTGAGTCGGTTGACCGAGTAAGAGGGCTTTTCTTTCGTACTCATAAATTCTTGGAGATCTACACGTTATGACCATAGCTGTCGGACGCGCTCCCAGCCAAAGAGGATGGTTTGACGCACTCGATGACTGGCTAAAGCGCGATCGCTTTGTATTCATCGGTTGGTCAGGTCTACTCCTGCTCCCCTGCGCCTACTTGGCGGTTGGAGCTTGGCTAACCGGTACAACCTTTGTGACATCTTGGTATACCCACGGTTTAGCCTCTTCCTGCTTGGAAGGCTGTAACTTCCTAACTGTGGCGGTTTCCACTCCCGCCGATACCTTCGGTCATTCCCTACTACTACTGTGGGGACCTGAAGCCCAAGGCGACTTCACCCGTTGGTGTCAAATTGGTGGACTTTGGACATTTACCGCCCTGCACGGTGCATTTGGCTTAATTGGCTTCATGCTGCGGCAATTTGAAATTTCCCGCGTCGTGGGTATTCGCCCCTACAACGCCATTGCCTTCAGTGGACCGATCGCGGTATTTGTCAGCGTATTCTTGATGTATCCCTTGGGGCAATCCTCTTGGTTCTTTGCTCCTAGCTTCGGCGTCGCCGGTATCTTCCGCTTCTTGCTGTTCTTCCAAGGGTTCCACAACTGGACACTGAACCCCTTCCACATGATGGGAGTGGCAGGTATCTTAGGTGGAGCACTGCTGTGTGCCATTCACGGTGCAACGGTAGAAAACACCTTGTTTGAAGACGGTGAAGGGTCAAACACCTTCCGGGCGTTTAACCCCACCCAAGCCGAAGAAACCTACTCGATGGTGACGGCGAACCGTTTCTGGTCTCAG
>NZ_JAVJQN010000054.1:0-25362 GCF_040218245.1 Coleofasciculus sp. E1-EBD-02
ATTCCTAGACCTACATCTAATCCAAGCTAGAGAAGTGCTTGGAAGTGGTTATCCCCTACCAACTCATGCCCTATTCATGACTTCCTGGCAGGTTATCTCTGCCAATCCGCGTCTTCACGAAGTAAGGCGCGGTTCATGAAACTCCCCGTTTGCTATAATCTTCCTGAATGGTTAAACCCGGAAACCCGGATATCTTAAGTTAGCAAACAGAAAGGACTTTTAGTCGTTTTGGAATTACCACCAATCAAACCTATCAAGCCACCCGAAGAACCGCCGCCTATTCACGGTAATTGGTACTTGGTCAATGTTCGCCACAAGAAACGTGATTTATTTTTGAGATGTCTGAATGTTGTTATCAAACAAAATAATCTGGACGATTTGATTTTAGCGGTTGAAACTCCTGATGATTCAGTGTACGAAGATATCGTTTTATTAAATTTGGCTAGCTTTAAAGCCGTGCGACCTCACATTCAAACGATTGAGTCCTGTCAGAGAATTGAACCGAAACCATTGCCACAAGCACAAGTGAGTCTAATGTTGGCAGCTAGCCGCTAGACGCTGAATTGTAACTGGGCGATCGCACGATTGAGCCGTGCTTGTACCACCCGATCCGACTCTTGTGTCAACGCCTGCTGTAAGGGAGGCATAACTTCTGGTTGGGCAATATCTTGTAAGGACGCGATCGCAGCATAACGTAGCGCCCAATCCTCTGGTGTCAGTAACGCCCAGGTCAATTTGTCTATGGCTTGACGAATAATTGCTGCATCTTTGGCTAAACTGCCAATCCGCCCTAATCCTCGTGCAGCTACCCGCCGGACATTGCCTTGACAGTGATTGGCGACGGATGTGCCAACAACGTCCTCTAACAAACTCAGCGCTTTTGGGTCACCAATTCGCGCTAAAGCCTGAATAATGTGGGCTTGCACCGCTTGGTCTCCAGAGGCTTCAAAGGCAGCAATTAAAGGATTAACGCTGGCTGACCCCAATTCCACTAACCCGTCTACAGCGGCGGCGGGGACAGCCGGATGATGATGACTTAATGCCCCAATTAAGGCGGTGATTACATCATCACTGGCACGCTGCGGGTGAGCAATTAACTCATGAATCGCTTCTACGGCTTCGTTAGGCGTAACCGCTTGTTTTAATTTTTGTCCGTTGTTATTTGTCATTGGTCATTGGTCATTAGTCATTGGTCATTGGTCATTGGTCATTGGTCATTGGTCATTGGTCATTGGTCATTGGTCATTGGTCATTGGTCATTGGTCATTTGTTAGGGAACAGGGAACAGGGAACAGGGAACAGGGTAATGGGCTATAGAAATTTTGTCTACCATCTCCCTCATCTCCCTCATCTCCCTCTGCTTCCCCAGCTTCCCCAGCTTCCCCAGCTCCCTCTGCTTCCCCAGCTTCCCCTGCTTCCTCTGCTCCCTCTGCTTCCCCATCTCCCCTGCTATAGCTGAATTAACAACTGATCAATCGTGTCCATCAGAAACTGGCATTTATCCTGCTGGTTGGTTTCGGCGTCCGGATCACTTTCTAAGATGGCTTCTAACATTCGCTTGATATTCAGCAGCTTTAAACTATTCGGCACCTTTGCCTCAATGATCGCTTGCGCTGCGGCTAAATGACCGATCGCGCCTAGGTCAAACATTGCCGCCCAGCGCAAATACATATTGGGATGATCCAAATTCTGAATGATCCGCTCAATATATTGCGGCTCTTTTGTCAATAGATATAAATACCGAGCTGCCGCACATTGAACCCGTTCTGACTGATGGGTTAAAAAGGGTTCAATCTGGGGACGAGCTTGCCAAACTTCTAACGTCCCTAACGCTTCAATCAAAGCCTCATAGGGTTGCTCGACTTCAGTGTTTAGCAGATTCAGCAAGGGGGAGATAGCTGTGCGATCGCCAATCGCGGCTAAAGCCTGAATCGTTGCCTCTCGAAGGCTCAGATCCGGACAATCTAAGGCAGCAATTAACGCAGGTACAGCTTGGGGATTTTTTAACTCACCCAATGCTCGCGCTGCCTGACGTCGCAAGGGATATCCACCCGCTTGAGTACGATAGGCTTCATCTTGGAGAGCTTCACAGAGCACTGTCCACGAGTCCTGTACTTTATTCTTACCCAACCACCACGCGGCATAATAGCGCAACTGATTATCGTCTCCGTTTAAGGCTGCGATCGCCGTTTCTGCCGAACTTATGGGTTGGGGGGGAGAAGCGGTAGTCATGTATACAAAAATTCGTAACCCTAAATCACTTTCTATTTATATTAAGTAGGCTGGTGGAAATAAACGCAACTATATTAAGTTATGTGAATAGACCTCAAACCCTTACATAAACAAATGACAAATGACGTAGCTTGCTTCTCAAGGGTAGCGAGTATGACAAATGACAAATGACGAATGACGAATGACGAATGACGAATGACGAATGACAAATGACAAATGACAATCTCAGCCGTTAACTTTTATTGTCCCTACCTACTTATACAAGATTCGGGTCTGATTGATAGACAATAACTGCTTATCGCCTATCCCCCAGACCCGATACAGGCTAGTACAAGGGAACTCAAGGAGAGCCTACTATTCAAACCCGCTTATGGCTTGTGTAGATCTGTTCTCAAACATCTCTACTGAATGCATGACTTCCCAGGTAGCCTCAATCATTTCTAGCTCAAAGCATTGATGGCATAGTTGAGGTAAATGTTCGCTTCACCTGCAACATCTCCTGATAAACCATGATTGTCACGGACAAATTCGAGAGCCGCCACGTACCAACTGGACGATAAACCGAGAGCCGCATTGAATTCTTTAACGCCAGCGATCACATATTCATCCAAAGGACCGGTGCCACCGACGACGCAGCAGTAGCTGATGACGCGCAAGTAGTTGTTAATATCCCGCACACACTTGGACTTGCCTTCTGGAGTCGAGGCATATTGGGGTCCTTCCATTTGAGTGGTGTAGGGGAATTTCTGATAAACATGATTAGCCGCGGCTTCAGACCATGCCTGACCATTATCCGTAAACGCTTTGGCAGCATCTAGACCCGCCTTCGCCCGACTGAAACGACCAAAAATGGCTTGCATTTCAGTATTAGTCGGATAAGAACCGCGCACGTCAGCGGCAGCAATCGCCTCGGTAATTGGGGTTTTCATGAGTATCTTTGTTCTCCTAAATGATTGACTTGGTTAAGTTGTCAGATTTAATTGTCAAAAAGCCGTTCAAACTCGACCTTAAGCAACGGCTGCTGCTGCTGTATCAAAGTAGCCTGCTAACTCAGACATCAGAGCGCTGCAATCTCCTTGGGTAATGCCATTGGGGTCATTGGCAATAGCGATCGCGGCATCTTTCATCTTGCCAATCCCGGATGCTACGGCATCTCCTGGTGTTCCTAGCGCTTGGTAGGTTTCCCGCAGACCATTGAGACAACGGTCATTCATCACACTGGCATCTCCTGCCAACATAGAGTAGGCGACATAACGGAGAATAAAGCCCATATCCCGGATACAAGCGGCATGGTTACGATGATGGTCACAAGCACCACCGGGAGCGAAGACTTGGGGACGTTCAGCCACTAATTCTCGGTACGCATTAGCGACGATCATGGAAGCGTTACTGGTGAGACGGTTAACCGTATCTAAACGCTTATTGCTTTCTGACACCATCGCTGAAAGTGCGTTGATTTGATCGCCACTCAGATAGGCACCACTTTTATCGGCTTGCTCTACGACTTTGGAAAACGCATCAAGCATTTTAATTAATATCTCCTAGCTAAACGTTGTTTGAATCATTGATCTAGGTTTCTTTATACAATAGGCTGAATATTTTTAACGGTTAAAAAATATTAAGTTGCATGTCATTGTACATATTTTTGCTCAAACCTTCTCATAGAAAGGGCTAAGAATGGTTCGCTTGATTAAAAAATTTACATTTTGAAAAGTAATCAGCGATTTAAAGTTTACTTTTGTTAAGACTACGACGCCGGAAACTTACGGGCAATCTCTGATTTGCCAACGCTTTGAGCCTTCTCTTGCCGTCTGGCACATCACCTCACTCAACGTAATGTTTCTTAATAGATAAGGGTGTTAAGGGGCAGAGAGTCATCGTAGCTTTAGAACATTAAGACTAAATTGCTTTGTAGCTACTAAAAAGTCAGGCAGTAATCTTTAGTAAGTATATTTGCTTAAGTAATTATTACCAAATTTTTCATAAAGACGATAAAGAGGGGGATCAAGATCTCCCCCCCTAGACAGAACTGAATAATGGGGTTGTAGCATAATCCGGAAATCTGTAACCCTCTGGTAATGCTAGTTTGAGCAGTTTGGGCATCCTCAGGATTGGCGAGTTTGATCCGCCAAGGATTAAAAACTTAACAATTTGTAATAAATAAAAACTCAACATCATTGTATAAAAGTAACCTGAAGGGTAAAGATGACAGGTAAATGTTAACCAAAGCACCAAACAACCGTTATTTGGGGGGTTCTCATAATCAGCCAGAAATCTTCTCAGGTTTCTTGACGCTCCGTTTACGTTTTCTTTCTTAGAACGTGATTGGTATTCGTGAGAACAGACCCGATGAGGTGTTAAGGTTTCACTGTCTCGACCTAACCTGTCTAGATTTAAACCCTAGACTCAACCAAGCAAAGGAGGATTTGAGTTCATGTTTGATGCATTCACCAAGGTGGTAAGCCAAGCTGATACGCGAGGCGAAATGCTGACCGGCTCTCAGATAGATGCTTTGAATGCAATGGTTGCTGAAAGCAACAAGCGGATGGATTCGGTTAACCGGATCACCAGCAGTTCGTCCAAAATCGTTGCTGATGCGGCTCGTGCTTTGTTTGCGGAACAGCCTCAGTTAATTGCTCCTGGTGGTAACGCCTACACCAGTCGTCGGATGGCGGCTTGCTTGCGGGATATGGAAATCATCCTGCGCTATGTTACCTACGCAATTTTTGCCGGAGATTCCAGTGTACTGAACGATCGCTGCCTAAACGGTTTGCGTGAAACTTATGTAGCGCTGGGTGTACCCGGAGCGTCTGTTGCTGCTGGCGTGCAAAAAATGAAGGATGCCGCGATCGCAATGGCAAATGATCGTAACAATATCACTCCTGGTGATTGCAGCGCTTTAATGTCCGAAATCGGTAGCTACTTTGACATGGCTGCCAACGCGGTTGCCTAAAACAAGGTAAAAAAAGATTGCCTGTTGAAGTTTCAACTTCATCAACACGTTTGAAAAAGTAAGCAAAAGATTAAGGAGATATCTCGACGATGAAGACGCCATTGACAGAAGCAGTCGCCGCTGCCGATTCACAAGGACGTTTCTTAAGCAGCACCGAAATCCAAATTGCCTTTGGTCGGTTTAAGCAAGCTCAAGCCAGCTTACAGGCAGCTAGAGCGTTAACTGACAAAGCGCAAATGCTGATCGACGGTGCAGCGAACGCGGTGTACCAAAAGTTCCCCTACACCACTCAGATGCAGGGACCGAACTATGCTTCTACTCCCGAAGGGAAAGCCAAGTGTTCTCGTGACATTGGTTACTACCTGCGGATGGTAACCTACTGCTTAGTCGCAGGCGGCACCGGTCCGATGGATGAGTACCTGATTGCTGGGATTGATGAAATCAACAGCACGTTTGAACTGTCTCCTAGCTGGTACATTGAAGCCCTCAAGTACATCAAAGGTAACCATGGCTTGTCTGGCGATCCTGCCGTTGAAGCCAATTCCTATCTTGACTATGCGATCAACGCCCTGAGCTAGATTGATCGCCTTGCCCGGAAAGGCAAGCAGTTGTTAGCAAAAAGGGTTAGCAATTGTTTGCGTTTCCGGGTATCGTTTTATTCATTTTCAGGGAGGGTTAAGATGACAAGTTTAACGGCAGCAAGGCGCTTAGGAATTGCTGCATTTGCGGAGTCTCCCAAAGTGGAGCTGCGTCAAAATTGGACAGAAGATGATTTGCAATTGGTGATCCGAGCCGCTTATCTACAAGTCTTCGGTAACGATAACTTGATGGAGTTTGAGCGGTTAACCAGTGCGGAATCACTGCTGCGTTATGGTCAAATCGGTGTTCGCGATTTTATTAGAACTCTGGGTCAATCGGAACTATACCGGGAGAAGTTTTTCTACTCCACTCCACAAGTGCGATTTATCGAACTGAATTATAAGCACTTTTTGGGACGAGCGCCCTACGATCAGTCAGAGATTGCCTATCATACTGACTTGTACAATCAACAGGGGTATGAGGCGGAGATCAACTCATACATTGACTCAATGGAGTATCAAGAGAACTTTGGCGAGTCCATTGTTCCCTATCCGATTGGATTTGAAACCCAACGTAGTCAGAAAACCGTGGGTTATAGCCGGATCTTCCAACTATTTGGCGGATTAGGCAGTAGCGATCGCACTCAGCCTGCGGGAAATCGTTCTCGTCTGTTGCGGGAAGTGGCGCTGAATACCTCGTCTCCGATCTACGCTGATTCGCAAGGACAAGCGATCGTGGGTACTCGGGGCGGCACTCGTGAGCAGATTTATATCGTGCGGGTAATTCAAATCCCCAAACCCGGACGCATGACCAGAATCCGCCGCAGTCAGACGGAATATTACGTCCCTTACGAACAGCTTTCCCAAAAGTTACAACAAATCAATAAGATGGGCGGTAAAGTGACAGACATCATACCCGCTTAAAGATTTCAACATTGGCGTTTAATTAGGAGACATTTAAGTGGCTATTACAACAGCAGCGTCCCGATTAGGGACAGAAGCGTATAGTAATCCAACTCCGGTAGAATTGCGTCCCGATTGGGTTGAATATGATATTCAAGCGGTCATTCGTG
This sequence comes from Coleofasciculus sp. E1-EBD-02, assembly GCF_040218245.1. Lineage (NCBI taxonomy): Bacteria > Bacillati > Cyanobacteriota > Cyanophyceae > Coleofasciculales > Coleofasciculaceae > Coleofasciculus > Coleofasciculus sp. E1-EBD-02. The sequence continues at coordinate 6,837 of NZ_JAVJQN010000054.1, forward strand.
CCGTCTACCGTCAACTGTTGGGCAATGACTATGTGATGGCGTCTGAACGCCTAACCAGTGCCGAGTCACTGCTGCGAAACGGGTATATTAACGTGCGCGAATTTGTGCGTTGCGTTGCCAAATCAGAACTTTATAAAACCAAGTTTTTCTACGGCAATTTTCAAACTCGTGTAATTGAACTCAATTACAAGCACCTATTAGGTCGCGCACCTTACGATGAGTCTGAGGTAATTTACCACCTGGATCTGTACGAAACCAAAGGGTACGAGGCTGATATTGACTCTTACATCGATAGTGCAGAGTATCAAGAAAACTTCGGTGATTATATCGTTCCGTATTATCGCGGTTTTGCCACTCAACGGGGTCAGAAAACCGTCGGGTTTACCCGTATGTTCCAACTGTATCGCGGTTATGCCAATAGCGATCGCGCTCAGTTGGCAGGAAGTGAGTCACGTCTGGCGACTGATTTAGCACAGAATTTTGCTTCAGCCGTGGTTGGACCATCGGGTAGCAATGAAGGCTGGGCATATCGCCAGTCTGGGAAGGGTGGAACCCCGAATAAGGCATTAGGGGGTCCTGTTCCTTATGGCACACAGGGCAAAGTCTATCGGGTCGAAGTAGCGGGGATTATTAATCCCAGATATCCGAAAGTGCGTCGCAGCAGCAAAGCCTTCTTAGTTCCTTATGAGGAATTATCCAACAAACTCCAACAGATTAACCGTCTAGGGGGTAAAGTGGCGAGCATTACACCAGCTTAGTCCAAGAAGGCCGACGTTGACGTCTGCTATAAATAGGCAGATTCATGGACCCTAACCTACTTCGTTGAGGTTAGGGATTGGCAGAGATAACCTGCCAGGAAGTCATGAATAGGGCATGAGTTGGTAGGGGATATTGAACCGATCTGAACAGATCAGATGGGACTGGGGACTGGAGAGATTAGGACTAGAGAGAAAATAGCGGAAATCGCTATATTATTTCTAATCTCCTAACTCTTGGGACTCTAGTCCCATTGGTATGTTGAGTGAGCAGACAAGTTGAGAATTAAGCCAGATAAAAATAGCTGTTTATCGGTCTAAATCAGAAACTTGGATGATTGATAATTAGAATAAAAAAAAGGAGAATTGATTACTATGCTAGGTCAAGTAGCAGCAAGCAGTGCGCCTAACAGCCCATCGGGGAACCGTTTCTTTACCTATGAAGTCATGGGTTTGCGTCAAAACGAAACCAATGACAAAAACGAATACCCTTTTCGCAAAAGCGGCAGTGTCTTCATTAAAGTGCCTTACAATCGCATGAATGAAGAAATGCGCCGCATTACCCGCATGGGAGGGACAATTGTCAATATTCATCCCGTGAATTCTGATAGTTAGTTGGCGGATTAAGCCAAAAGCTGGTAAACGGTAAGGGGTAAGGGGAAATACTATGCTCATTATCTGTTACCGATTACCAGCTAACTAAGAATAGTGTTGACCTTTCACTTCGCTAGTCGGACATGGTGTGTGATCCTTCGCTTCGTTCAAAGGAACCGGGTTTGTAGGGGCGGGTTTGACTACTATCGTTTCATACTTCATCCATAAGTAACTAAACCCGCCCCGACGAGTGCATGACAAATGACATGACAAATGACTCTTGACAAATGACACAATCGAGTGGTGGCGAGTCTTTAACAATAGAACAAGCACTGGCGAACCTCAAGCAAAGGGATGATTTAAGTCTTTGCTATTATGCGGCGTGGTGGCTGGGAAAATTTCGGATTCGAGACGCCGCCGTAATCGACGCCTTGATTATGGCGCTAGAGGAAGAGGCAGATCGCACCGAGGCGGGCGGATATCCCCTGAAACGCAATGCAGCACGGGCGCTGGGGAAGTTGGGCGATCGCAAAGCAGTTTCGCCACTGATAAACTGTCTAGACTGCTTAGATTTTTATGTGCGGGAAGCCGCCGCGCAGTCGTTAGGAATGTTAGGTGATCCCGTTTGTGTTCCTCAGTTAATGCAGTTATTAGAGGGTGGGATAGAAGCAGCTAAACCCGTACCCGGATCACCACACTTAGCACAACCGTATAATGCTGTCATAGAAGCATTAGGCAGCTTAGGGGCAAAAGACGCGATCGCATTAATCGAACCCTTCCTAGAGCATAATCAAGAACGGATACAGTACGCCGCCGCACGAGCCATGTATCAGTTAACTGAGAATCCCGCCTATGGCGATCGCTTGGTGCAAGCCCTGAAGGGGAAAAAGTTACAATTGCGAAGGGCTGTACTAGCCGATTTAGGGGCGATTGGCTACTTAAAGGCAGCGGATGCGATCGCCCAAACCTTAGCGGAAAATAGTTTAAAGCTCATTTCCCTCAAAGGGGTATTAGAGCATGAAGTAAAAAACTCCGCCAGCGAATCCGTTCAGCTATCAGAAGGATCAATCCATGTGATGAAGCTAATGGATGACTTGCTATAGCCTTGTAACCAATGACGAATGACGAATGACGAATGACGAATGACAAATAACAAATGACAAATGACAAATGACCAAAACCTAATTCAAGCCGTTGAACAAGCTGATTCTGCCCCTCGCTTACTCGCCGCCGTGCGAACCCTAGCCAACGCCAAGATAGAAGCAGGGATACCCACATTAATTGCCGTTCTCAGTTATAACAACCCCGGTGCCGCCGTCGCCGCCGTTGATGGATTGGTGAAATTAGGAGACATGGCGGTAGAACCATTACTCAACCTGCTTGATGAATATAACTATGGGGGAAGGGCTTGGGCGATTCGAGCCTTAGCCCAACTTGCTGATCCTAGAGCCTTAGATACCTTACTGAATGCGGCTGAAACCGACTTTGCCCTAAGCGTGCGTCGTGCGGCAGCGAAAGGTTTAGGAGATATACAATGGTCAAAATTGTCTCCTGAAGAGATTCCCTCAGCCCAAGGGCGAGTGCTGAAAACGCTACAGGTAACCTCCCATGATCCCGAATGGGTAGTGCGTTATGCTTCCGTGGTGGGGTTGCAAGGATTAGCCACAGCAGTATCCGAAACACAACCGGATTATTGGCAACAGATTATCGCTCATTTTGAGCAACTGATGAATAGTGAGTCAGATTTGGCAGTTCGCACCCGCGTACAATTCGCCTTAGCGCAACTGCAACCGGAAATGGCAAAAGCTGGGTAGGTGGTAGCACTGGCTATCGCCCATCAAACCGTAAAATTTATTCCCCAATTTTAGCTGTGCCACGCCAGTATGTTGGCGGAGATTAACTATAAGGATTTAATTGGGATTATTTTATGGATAAAAAGCCGCAAGTCGATCGTCAACGGGAGCATCAAGCCAACGAGCGCACCTTTCTGGCTTGGCTGCGAACTTCGATTGCTTTAATCGGGTTTGGTTTTGCTATTGCTAGATTTGGCATCTTTTTACGTCAAATTCAAGTAGCAGTGACTCAAGCAGAAGCAGAAATACATCCTCTGTTCAACTCTGAGAACCTGGGAGTAATGCTGGTTATTTTTGGAATTGTGACAATCGCCTTAGCCGCTTGGCGTTATAATAGAGTCTTTTGGCAAATCGAGCGAGGAAATTATCGACCAAATCGACTGATAATTTGGATGACAACTGGGATAGTCATGGTTCTGGGAGCTCTAAGTCTTCCGTTTGTGTTTTGGCGCAATCAGATACCCAGCCCTCCAGCGTCGCCCCCAAATAAGCAACAGTCTCATTACTGAAGAATTACAAAAATTGACAGTGGAAACCGGAAATTAACCCTGATGTATTGTTAGGTGGTGAGGGGGTAATGGAGAGAAGCGACGCAAACCACTCCAGTTTAGTTTTTCCACGACTCATCTAGGGCAAAATTACGGATATTTTTCAAAACAAAGCATCTATTTTCTCTAACTAAATCCCCTGTACAAACTACTGGTAAGCGTTCTTGATAAGCTTTAACGGCTAAAGGATAGTCTGCTGCTGTTAAATCAAACTGAATTTTACGAAATTTACCGACAGCACACCCCATCAAAATTACACGTCCACCTTCACCCCACTTATCCAACTGAGTAATAATTCCCTGAACTTGAATATTCGTAGCTTGAGTGACTAAATCACCTAAAATTTGAAAGTAAGAACGATTTTCCACAAGTTCTAGCGTTTGCACCACCTCATAAAGGCGTAACGCAAAACCAGGAATTTCAGGTTTCAATGGTAAAACTATCTCAAATTCTGGCTCGGAATTAGCTGGCAATGTCCAAATCGAAGCTTTCTCTTCCATCCGATTTTGTTCATGCCAGCCATGAGATTGTAGATATTTAACCACTTCTGTCGGTTGTATACCCAGTAGTAAATCCACATTTTGAATCGTTGGTTTCATAACCTTTCTCCTTTTCCCAGACTGTCCATAATCCTTTTCAGGGCATCAGCCGTAAAAACATTTTGGCGCGGAATCGAGATAGTGACAGACGTTTGATTAGGTATAGCAGGCTGACCTTGCAATGACACCCAATAACCACATCGTCGTAAACACAGTTCCCTTTCCGACTGATGCAACCAATCAGCTAGGTTTTCTGGAACTAAAACTACAACTAAAATTCGGGTATTGTAGGGTTCATCGTATCTTAAATCGTCATAGTTTTTCACGCGGAGAGGATACTTAATTCCCTCAGTACCCAGTACATCTTGTGACGTGCATTTTATCTGCACTTCCAGTCGGGGACGACGCATTACTCTCGGCGCAGCGGTAGCGGCGATAATTGCATCAATGCCATCCATGTCCAAGGGTCTTGGTGCCAATTGGAACGAGTAACCTGCGGCTGAGACGATCGCATAGACATAAGCATAGCTGAATTCTTCTTTTTGGATGTTAATATTCACCCTGATTATACCCTCTACCCAGTTATCAGAGTATTTTACCCGAATCTTGTCCCTAAGCAATGAACTCTCAACTGTTGTTTGCTGAGGATAAACCTGTCGCCTGCATCAGTTAAAAAGAATAGATTATGATAACGCGATCGCAAACCACTCAACTTCAGTTTTTCCACGACTCATCTAGGGCAAAATTACGGATATTTTTCAGGAAAAAGCAGCTATCTTCTCTAACTAAATCTCCCGTACAAGCGATAGGAAGCCGTTCTTGATAGGCTTTTATAGCAAGAATGTAATCATGGTTAAATAACTCCATCTGAATTTCTCTAAGTTGATCACATACTACACCTAAAATGACAATATTCCCGCTTAATTGGTCAGCATTAGGAGTATGAATTTGCCTAACAAATCCCAGAATTTTTATGTTATTAGCTGTAGTAATAAGTTCGCTAATAATCTCAAGTTGAGACCGATTTTCTATTGTTTCCAGTGTTTCCAAAATAACACTCATAGAAACCGGAAAACCCGGTATGTCCTGATTTAGGGGTAACAGAATAGTTACCGACTCTCCTCCCTTATTTCCTTGTATCCAAATTGAGGCTTTATCCGGCAAATGGTTCTGTTTATGCCAGCCGTGATTTTGCAAGTAGTTGGCTACTTGTTGAGGTTGGATTGATTGCAGAATATTGATATCCTTTACAGTAACATTCATAGAGCTTCTCCTCTGGCGATACATTGCATAAGACTTTTTAGGGCATTCACCGTAAATCTATTTACTCTAGGAATAGATACAGTTACAGTTTCCTGATTCTCTGTCGATGCTTCTCCAGCTAGGGATATCCAGTAACCACAACGTTTGAGACAGAGTTCCTCTTCTGATTGATATAACCAGTCATTAATGTTATCAGGTACTAGAACAACCACGAGGATTAGAGGTGGATATTGCTGGGTAACTCTCAGTTCTTCATAATTCTTAATTTTTAGGGGATACTTCAGATAATTCTCATCCAGAATTTCCAACGCTCTCCGTATTTAATGTCTGGGGTTGTCCGCGTAGCGATTTCCAGTAAGCACAGTGTCTCATGCACAGTTCAGTTTCAGATTGCTGAATCCATTCCTCTAAATTTTCCGGAATTAACACAAGGACAAGAATTCGAGGTGCAACGGTTCTTTCTTTTCTTAATTCATTGTGATTTTTCAGTTTGAGCGGGTATCTAATCACATTATCGCTGAGGAACGCAATTGAGGTAGACTTGACCTGTAAATCAAGTTGGGGTTCATAGAGAGAATCATCCGAAGTTGTGCCAGTAATAGATACATCTATGCCGCCAACGTCTAAGGGTCTAGAGGATTTCTGGAACGAGTAAACTGCTGCTGAAATAACAGCATACAAATAAGCATAGCTGAATTCTTCTTTTTGGATATTAATATTCACCCTGATTAAACCTTCTACCCCTTTATCGGCGTATTCTACCCGAATTGCGCCACTATGCAACGTTGAACCTGTGTCCAGTTATCCCGAATTAAATTATATTCGTCAGAGTACACCATAGTAATACCTCAAAAATACCCTGACTTGCTGTTTCCCCAGTTACTTAGGTCACTAACTCGGTAATTCGATCGCGAATTCCGTTCCTTTACCGGGAGTCGAATCACAGCGCAACTCACCCCCATGGCGTTCCACGACAATCTGATAACTGATGGATAATCCTAAACCCGTTCCCTTACCTACAGGTTTGGTGGTAAAGAATGGATCAAATATGCGTTGGTAAACCTCGGTCGGTATTTCTGCACCATTGTTTCCCATATATATTACCACCTTTGAACCACCCTGACTTTCGCTATCCTTAGACCCTTCCTCACCGGGAATCACAGCCGTGCGAATCCAAATTTTGGGTTCAAAGTCTAGGTCAGTTTCCAGTTTCTCCTCTAAGGCATCAATGGCATTACTGAGGATATTCATAAACACCTGATTGAGCTGACCCGGATAACATTTAATCTTAGGGAGTTGACAATAGTCTTTAATCACCTGAATTTGAGGACGGTGGGATTGTTCTTTGAGTCGGTGCTGTAAGAGTAATAGGGTATTATCAATCCCGTCCTGAATATTGACCTGCTTGCACTCCGCTTCATCCAAACGCGAAAAATTGCGTAAGGATTGGACAATCTTAATGATTCGATTCGCGCCCTCTTCCATAGAGGCTAGTAGTTTTGGGAAATCGTAGGCAATAAAATCAACATCGATAGTATCGAGTTCTTCCGCGATCGCGCTGACAGGTTCCGGGTAATGCTGTCGATAAAGCTGGACTAAGTGGAGCAGAGTTTGAGCATACTCCGTCGCTGGCTCGATATTCCCATAGATAAAACTGGTGGGGTTATTAATTTCGTGGGCAATTCCCGCCACCATTTGCCCCAACGACGACATTTTTTCGGCTTGAATTAGTTGGGTTTGAGTGCGTTTTAATTGATTGAGGGTGAATTCTAACTCCCGTGTTTTTTGCCGCTCTCGTTCCTCCGCCTGCTTGCGCTCCGTGATATCGGTAATTGAACCAACAGCGCGGACGGGATTGCCTAATTTGTCCCAATGTGCTTGTCCCCGTACTAACACCCATTTATAACTCCCATCTTGACAGCGCATCTGATACTCTAGGGAATAATCAGGTGTTTCCCTCTTAATATGTCGATCAAAGGTGTCCTGAACTAAATAGACATGAGCCGGATGAATGTAACTCATCCATTTGTCAAACGTATTGATAGTCTCATAGTCATATCCGAGTATTTCTAGACAACGGGGCGATAAGAAATGCTCATTGGTAATCAGATTATGATCCCAAATCCCATCATTGTTACCTGAGAGCGCTAATTGCCAGCGTTCCTCACTCTTTCTCAGTTTAATTTCTGCCCGTTTGCGATCCGTGATATCCTGTCCAATACCAATACTGGTGCCATCACTGAGGCGAATATTTGCCCACGAGGTTTCCAAAATTTGACCGTTTTTAGTCCGCAGGCTGAAATCTCGCCATTTTCCGGAAGCCTTGAACATAAAATCCAAAACCTTCTGGCGATCCGTTGGATTGGGATAACATTCGGTTAACAAATCAATCGTATCCAATTCACCTTTATCCCACCCTAAAACCCGTTCCACCTCTCGGTTAACTAATCGAATATGACCCGTGGCATCATAAAAACAAATCATCACCGGAATATGGTCAAAGATGGTTTGTAGAAGTTCCTTCTGGTAGCGGAGTTGATCTTCGGCTTGTTTACGTTCGGTGATATCGCGGGTAGAACCCACCATTCGCACCGGATGTCCGGCGTCATCCCAGAGGGCTTGGGCGCGAGAGTGTAGCCATTTGTAGGTTCCATCCTGACAGCGTAGACGATACTCGATCGCGTAATGGGGTATTTTTTGCCTCAGGTAATCTTGTAGACTCTGATTCACCAAGCCAATATCATCAGGATGCAGATGGTTTTGCCATCCCTGAAAATCAAGTTTAAATTGATCGTTATCGTATTCCAGGATTTCGCAGTAGCGATCAGAGATTAAGGCTTCCCCCGTGGTGATATTCCAATCCCAAATCCCATCCTGATTCCCCTGAAGCGCTAATTGCCATCGTTCTTCACTTTCCCGCAGGGCGGCTTCAGCTTGTTTGTGATCGCTAATATCAGTGGCGGTTCCTAAAATTTGCTCCGGCTTCCCTTCTTGGTTCCAGGTAAAGACCGTCTCCCGACTAGAAAGCCAACGCCATTCCCCATTTTTGTGCTTAATCCGATATTCTAAATCAAAAACTTGGTCAGTTTGGGCGGTTTCCAAGTGCTGAAAATGGTGGAGAATTCCCGGTAAATCATCGGGGTGCATCAGCGTCACCAGAACATCATCCTCCATCTGGATCACGTCTTCCGGTGTATACCCAAGCAGGTTCTGGATTTTGCGGTTAAAGTAAAGAATTTGCTTATTGATGCGGTCATAAATATACAAGATACTGGGATTTGCCTGAGTAATCGCCCGCAGCAACCGTTGGTTTCCTTGCAGGGCTTCTTCAATCTGTTTTCGCTCGGTAATATCTTGCATTTGAGCAAGACTATACAACGGTTTACCCCGACTATCTCGCACCAGGGAAACGCTTAAGAGAATCCAGATACTATGTCCTTGTTTATGAATATATCGCTTTTCTAAATGGTAGTAACGAATTTCACCGTTGAGGAGTTGACGGCTATAATCACCTTCCGCTTCTCGATCACTAGGATGGGTGATTTCTGGGCAAGTCTTGGCTAATAATTCGGCTTCGGAATAGCCAACCATTTCACACAAGTAACGATTCACTTTCAGGAAATAACCATCGAGGGCGACTAACGCCATCCCACTAGCAGCGTAATTAAACGCCTTACGGAAACAGTCTTCACTCTCTCGCAGTTCAGCTTCCATCCGTTGGCGATCGCTAATATCCCGCGCCACCCAGACAACCGAGTGTTCCGCGATCGGGGAAATACTGGCGCTAAACCAAACCTCTCGCCCCTGTAGCCACAGACAGTAATCTAGAGTCAGGGTTTGTTGAGTTGCGATCGCCTGCTGAATCGTTTCCACCCATACTGAATCGGTTTCTGGGGGATCTCCTAACAATCGCTGGATGATCTGATCTATAAATGTTGTATCCTCATACAGACAATTTGAAGCCGTGGGAATAACTTCAATCTCTTGAATCTGGTGATCATGAGTATTAATAACCAGGACAATATCCGTCATTGCCTCAAATACAGCCCGGATTTTGGCTTCAGAGGATTGAAATTTTGCTTGCAGTAATTCACGCTTACTAATTTCCTGTCGCAGTTGCTGATTTAACTGGCGTAATTGAGACGTTTGCTGATCTAACAAATGTTCTAAGGTATCCACGGTTTGATAAATATCAATGGGATTAATCGTGTTCAGGATCTGCGTCTGCGTAATTAAACCTGCCAATTCTCCGGCTTCACCTGACACAGCCAACCGTCGCACGCGATGCTGCTGCATGAGTTGATGGGCACTCCAAATCGAGTCAGTGGGTTGAATGAGTAATAGCGGGGTACTCATTACGGTGGTAACGGGGGTGTTCGCCAGATCCAATCCCAAGTTGCCAAACTGGACAATATCCCGTTCGGTGACAATACCGATTGGGCGGAGTAAGTTTTGAGTGTGTAGGGGCGGTTTTAGGAAATTCGGTTGTGCTATTGATAACGTTTCTGCAAAACCCGCCCTGACTGAATTTTGCTGAAAAACCGGAAATTCAGCCTCTTTGACAATCACCACACAACTGACTCGTTGTGCATTCATCACTTGTGCGAGTTCCAGAATAGAAGTTGTCTCCATGGCGTGAATCACACGGGTAGCCATCACATCGGAGACTTTTTTGTGGTTAAGTAAATCAACGGGTTGGAGAACATCCCGAATCGTTTGCGGTGTGATTACACCGATTAAATTTCCCCTCTCTCCCACCACCGGAAGATGAAGAATTTTATACTGACGCAACCGATTAATCACGGTAACAATATCTTGGGCTTCAGTTTCTGTGATCGTCATCACCGAAGTTGTCATCACAGACGCCAGAGATAGGGTACACCAGTCAACACCGGAAGCAATGAGTTGCACGGTATCTCGTTCAGTAAAAATACCTACAACCGGACTATTCGGTTGATGATTGGCTAGTACAAGTAGACAACTGCTGTGAGTCTGAGTCATCCGCGCTAAAGCCTCCTCCACCGAGATATCAGGTGTCACGGTGAGAGGATAGCGATTGATCGCTAAACCATTGTTATGATTCAGTTTAAAAGCAGTAGCAATGCTCATGGAGAAGCGCTCCTGAAACCAACGGTTTTTCTGTCTTCCTATTTAATTCAAGATTTCTAGACTTGTTTCAGGGTTTTATCTAATTTTTTCTCTGGATACTTCATACTGGCTGGCTGGGGCGATGATTTTTTTTCTGCGATCGCCACGAAATGACTATAGGATTAAACCTGTCAAATCCAATGAGTAAACCTTAAGTATAGACGACTTTTTTGGATATCTCTATTTTTTGGTCAGAGAAATACTATGGAACGCTTAATTTCTGCCTTGGGGCTGCTGGTATTCATCGGCTTAGGCTACGTTTTATCTGTCAATCGGCGGGGGATTCGCTGGCAACCTGTATTATGGGGTATTGCCTTGCAGTTAATTCTGGCGGTGTTAATTCTCAGAACAGCACCAGGGTTGGCTATCTTTGAGTTTTTAGGGCAGTTAGTGACTCAGTTCCTGAATTTCTCTGATGCTGGGGCAAAGTTTGTCTTGGGTGAAAATTTAGAGGAGCGTTTTCTTGCCTTCAAAGTCCTACCGACAATTATCTTTTTCTCGTCTTTCATCACGATTCTTTATCACTATAAAATTATGCCCCAAGTGGTTAAGGCGGTGGCTTGGGTAATGTTCAAAACCTTGAAAACATCGGGTGCAGAAACCCTGAGTGCAGCAGCGAATATATTTGTCGGTTCAACGGAAGCCCCGCTATTAATCAAACCTTACGTATCAACAATGACGCTTTCGGAGTTACACGCCGTCATGACAGGGGGATTTGCCACTGTAGCTGGGGGTGTCTTGGCGGCTTATATTTCCTTTGGAATTCCTCCCGAACATCTCATCGCCGCTTCGGTGATGTCTGCACCAGCCGCTTTAGCCATGTCTAAACTGTTGTATCCGGAAACAGAATCCTCGAAAACCGCCGGGAAAATTACCCTGGAGGTGAAGCCGACAACAGTGAATGGGATTGATGCGGCGGCGACAGGGGCGCTGGATGGGTTAAAATTAGCTGCTAATGTAGCAGCAATGTTGATTGCATTCTTGGGACTGTTAGCCATGGTGAACGGCATTTTAGGGTGGTTGGGTGGATTAGTTGGACTACCACAACTCACGTTAGAATCAATTTTAGCGATTATTTTGGCTCCTGTGGCGTGGTTAATGGGTGTTCCTTGGTCAGATTGTGGTCAGGTGGCAATTTTGTTAGGAAAAAAGACGATTTTGAATGAATTTATTGCTTATCTGGATCTCAAAGCCTTGATTGAGCAATCTCAGCTATCGGAACGGTCAATTATTATTGCTACTTACGCCTTGTGTGGCTTTTCCAATATTGGTTCAATTGGGATTCAACTGGGTGGAATTGGCGGAATCGCACCCAATCGGCAACCTGATTTAGCACGGTTAGGGGTGAGAGCATTAGTTGGCGGAACACTTGCTTGTTTTATGACGGCTTGTATTGCTGGAATGTTATTGTAAAAATTATAAAATAACATGGCACGTCTTTTCTTAAAACCAGCCCTCGCCACCAATAATTGAATAAGCCACTGTAGGGGCGGGTTTAGGGACTAAATTCATATTTCACCGATAATGAAACAACAAAACCCGCCCTCCTCACCGATAATTGAACAAAACGATTTAACAGCTATGTCTAAACGCAAATCCTCTAACTCTTCCCAAAAGCGTGTAGCTTACCAAGAATTTGGTAGTAATTCGGCGGCTACGGAACGGGCAGTTCAAGAACTTCCACCCAATCAGCAAAACTTGCGCGTTCAAGCGTCTCGCAAGGGGCGCAAGGGTAAAACCGTGACAGTGATTACTGGTTTTCAATGTAAACCAGATACCTTAACTCAACTTCTCAAACAGCTTAAAACTAAATGTGGTAGTGGTGGCACGGTTAAAGATGATACCTTGGAAATTCAAGGGGATCATGCTCAAAAATTGCTGGAAATTTTGACGCAGTTGGGGTATAAAGCCAAAATTAGTGGCGGTTAGCGCCTTTTGAAAAATGTTGTAGTCAGTGTATCTAATTAGTTGGGGGCGCAAGGCTTGCGCCCCTACATTTGCTATACTATGAAAAACCTTTTATAACAAAACTACGATGATTGCTTCTCCTCAACATCCTTATCTTACACCTGACCAATACCTCATAATGGAGGAACAGAGTCCGATAAAACATGAATATATTGATGGGCAAATCTATGCTATGGCGGGAGCAAGTGACCCTCATGTTACGATTGCCCTTAACCTGGCTACGCTACTCCGTAGTCATGTTCGAGGTTCGGGTTGTCGAGTCTATATTTCCGATATGAAAGCCCGCATAGAGTCACTGAATCGATTCTATTATCCTGATGTTATGGTCACTTGTGACCCACGGGATCAAGAAACCTCGACTTATAAACGATTTCCGACTCTGATTATCGAGGTTTTATCGGATTCTACTGAAGCATTTGATCGAGGCGATAAATTTGCCGATTATCAGGAACTGGAAAGTCTGCGAGAATATGTCTTAATTAATACCAAACGGCAACGAATTGATTGCTTCCGCCGCAATGATAAAGGGCTGTGGGTGTTGCAGTTTTATACTCATATACAGCAAGAATTTAAACTCGAAAGTATTGGTTTTACCGGAACGTTGGTAGCGATTTATGAAGATGTAGTTTTTTAATTAAAATTTTCGCCCTGCTCATCAGCCCGGAGTTCTCCGGGCTAATAGCTGAAGTCCATTAAAATGGACTAGATGTCTTATCCCATTGTCTCAAGACGACTTTAGCTTTTAGCTTAAACCCAAGCGGGGTTGAGGCGGCTGATTACGATAATCTCATGAATGACGAAAATTTTTGCAAAAACAACATCAATATAATGTTGAAGCGCTCACAAACTAAGGTTATTTTTCCTGTAATTACTCTCGCCTTGGTTAAAGAATATCTATCTAACCAAAAAACTATTTTTTCAAACTCTGAGATTAAAGCCGCGTATCAGAGAACTGTTAACGATATGATTGATTATTTGCAACACGATTTACATATAGGAGGTAAATACTATGATGCCTATCCGTCTCGGAATCTACCTAAATACGGAGTATTAAGAGTGATTAATAGTGGTGAATATGAATTTATGTCACCCTATACAAATAATGCTAAATTACTGGATCAATGGATTCCGGAAATAATTCAGCAACATATTAGCAGTAAACTGGGCAAAATTCCTCGCTTAAGCAATCGGGAGGTTCGAGCTGAACTATCATTGCACAATCATCAATTTATTGATTTTATAGAAGAGAATATTTGTCGAAATTCCACGAATTTTGAAATATTCAGCTTTGCGGTGATTAAAGTACATCTTGAGAAATTTTCCTGTAGACTTTATCGAGATACACGCACATCGGCTAATGATAGCGGAGTTGATATTTCGACTAATTTTGGCGTAGTTTATCAAATTAAGAAACTTAAGGTTTATAGTAAGGCTGTGGCGGATGATATTTATGCGGAACTTAAAGGTAATTTTGACCGGGAACGATTGAGTGATGGTAATGTGATTTTGATTATTGATGATATCTCGAAAGATATTAAAAGTTATTTGATTAATATGAAGGTTCAATCGATTACTATTAAGGAAATATTAAAGTTAGCATCTCAATTTGAAGATATGGAAGACCGGGAAAAGATATTAAGGATTATTTATGAGGAATTCCATCGCGAATATTCGAGTAATATTCGTTAAATGGGTTTCTGAAATTAATTAACTTTGCCTATAACCAGTAGAGACATTCCACTGGAATGTCTCTAGCGTTTTTGATATAAATTGATTTAATGGGTTGGGAGGTACATAATTTTAGATGTAGATAGGCAGCTTGTAATGGGTGTTTTAACGTTTAGGGCGCTAAAGCGCAACTACGAACGTTTAAAAGCCTAAATCGGCTTTGGCGGCATCGGCGGCGGCAAATACCTCTTCATCTGACTTTTCATCCCAGGAGGGTTCGCCAATTTCTGTGTAGAATGTTTGATCGTAGGGACGAGTTCGTACTACAACTGGCATGGGTACGGCGTGTCCTAATATTAATGCCTGTTGTTTGGAGTCTAGTTTAGCTAACACCGATCGCAAACTTTGTCCCCCTGAAACTCCGGTGAAGATAGCCTCGATGTCTTTGTCATCATTCAGTAAACAGGTAATCCGGGTGCCAACCTGGGACATGACTTCATTATCAATCCCTGATGGACGCTGATCGACAATCAGTAATGTAACGAAATATTTCCGCATCTCGCGGGCGATAATGCCAAAGATGGTTTGACGTACTGTGGCTGAATCCAGGAAACGGTGCGCCTCTTCAATCGTAATCACCAATGGGTGCGGGCGATCGCATGGATTTTTGCTTTGCAGAAATTTCTCCGCCTTCCGCACATATTTACCATGAATGCGGCGTGTCATCACATTCGTGGCTAACATATAGGAGAGCATATTCGATTGCGAACCAAATTCCACCACCACATGTTTCCCCGCATCCAAGGATTGCAGAATCTGGTCAATATAATTTTGAGGACAAGCACTTCGCATGTACTTCAATTCATCTAAACGCAGTAACTTACGCTGTAATGCCATAATTGAGGACTTATTTCCCCGCTTCTCATCGCAAAATAACTGAATATCTTCATTCGTCATATTCAGGAGTTGCGTAATCCAGGTTTTGCCAAACTCATTGCGGAGAATAATCGCATTTTCTAGACTCGCTTCAGATAGGTTTAACTCCCCGCGCACCAGCATAATATCTTCGACTTCAATTTGATCGTAACTGAGATACATGGCTTGGGCGTCTCGAATCCCTCGGCGTTGGGTGGATTCGGGGTCAAGGGTATAAACTTGGACTTGATTGGGAAAGAGTTGGCGTAATCCTTTGACTGTACTAAATTGTTTTCCTTCTGATACGGCTTCCCATCCATATTCGGAGTGCATGTCGAAGATTAAATTAACCGCCGCTTGCTTGCGAATAATCCCGGATAATAATAAGCGAGTCAGAAAGGATTTCCCGGTTCCCGATTTGCCAAACACGCCGTTACTGCGTTCCACAAACCGATCCAGGTCTAAGCATATTGGCACGTCCATGTCAAGGGGTTGACCCACCGAAAAATTCCGCCGATGGGGATCATCTTCCCAGCCAAACACCGCCCGGAAATCGCGTTCACTGGCGTCATAGACTTGGGAGAAGTGACTGGGAATTGTTTTCACGGGAAGCAATTCCATGTCCTCACTACTTTGAGGTTGAAACGACGCTAAAGGACTTTTACCATTCAGGTTAAGATTGGATGTCTCCCGTTTTCCCTCCGTTGGCGTGAACATCAGCATCGGAGTTAAATTGATCGTCCCAAACGTGCCGCTTCCGGCAAGAACCTCACGTAAAAAGCTATCGTTGGGATGGGGGGGATTCGCCCAAATCCGCTGACTGGAGGTTCCTAGCGCCACATCCGTCAGCATACAGAAAAAGCGCGATCGCATCCCTTGAACCACCAGAAACTTACCCACGCGCATATCTTCCACGGAGACATCCGCCTCCAATCGCACTTCCAATCCGCCGGAGAGAGAACCTTGAATGACTGAACCTAAGGGTTTATCTACATCCATCACTGTTAGGGTTTGAACGAAGCCAAGCCTATCTTATCGTTCTCTTCTGGGTTATTGGGCGTTTTGCCTCGATTCAAGAGTAAATTAGCAATTTTTTTCAGGAAACCGGATGAATAAATAAGATTTGGGCAAAGGAAACAGATAATACATAATTTTAATGCCTCTTAGCTTATTGAAATCGGTTCAGGGAATTCCCTAACTGCAAATCCATCCCTTCTCTACGACTACGAAGGTCATAGTAAATTACGGCTTTTATGGCTTGCCAGAAGGGTATAGGAAAAGCTAGACCACCGAGAAACAATGCAAGATTGAGTAAGAAATACAACCAGCCGAAGAAGCCAGAATCCGATAATATCGCAGCGAAAACAACTTGAACAATCCAACTCACCACCTGAACAATAGCAGCAATGGGAATGGTAATGATATAGGCGACAAAGAATATCCCCACAAGACGTAAGACAAATCCCTTGGTCAAGAGCCAGCTCCGACCAATGGTTGAAGTCGCATCTACATTATTTTCAATGGCTAGGGGAAGTTCAACAATTGACAGGCGCGAATAAAGCCAGATATATCCAAACATCAAGGCTATCCCAATCACCAATGCCAGTAATAAGAATATACCAATCTTCACCGGATCTGGGTTGAACAGAAATCCCATCACCATTGCTTGTATTGGCAATACACTAGCAACAATACCAAACAAGACACTGAGCCCGATCATTGCTCCCCAAAAAATCAGGATCACCAAAATTCCAGCGAAGAAGAAACTCCACATTCTAGGATTGATATGGCGACGAGCTTGAGTAACTGTCTCTGGACGTTCGCTTAATTCCCTGAAGGCAAGACGAGAGATTAGCGCTGAGTTAGCCGAGAACTTAGCCCAGCCATAAATCGGTAATAATGCCCACAGACAGGCTCGAAAAGCTATACCAAGGTAGAGTTTAAAATGATCGCGATACAAACGCAGACCCGCACTAACCACATTACCCACACTGAGGGGTTTCAGGGGTTGGCGAGGCTGGGAATGCCTGGGTTGAGTGCTACGGTGTGGAGTCGAGTCACTCGGTTGTCGAGTCTGTGAGGATGTATATCCTCCAGCAGCATGGCGAGGAACTTGGGCAAAATTGGAACCGGGTGGTGGTTCTGAAACAGAGGGTTTAATATCATCAACATCCGAGGATATATCGTTTTCCGCCGCAACATCTTCAGGAGTGTGATGTAGATTTAAATCAGGATCGGAATGGTGAACGTCTGCGACTTGAGGAGGTGATGATTCTATCTCAAAGCTTTGATTCCAAGCAAAAGAGTCTTGTCCTTTCTGACGCCCATAAACTTGTACCGTTTGAATCGTCTCAACGCCTAGCTTGGTTAAACCCTGACGAATAAAAGAAACCATCGCCTTTTGGTTGGGAACTTGCGCTGATTCCACCAAGACTTGCAAACAATCGTCTTGGCGATTAACCTTGGCGACGATGTGCTTGGCTCGCAGTGAGCGGTTAATCATTGCCGCAATTGCTTTCGGATTACCTTGTTTAGCGAGCTTTAACATGTTTGGCTCAGCCATAGCCCTGTCTCCAATGGGGGTACGTTCGGATTAGATCGAAGTCGTCAGCAGACACCAAAGAACCTTCACAAGTGACTCTAAATTTCGCGGCTGCTTTTACGCAAAATGCCCCATTTTGTGATATTTATTTACATTTCCCAATAAAATGTCAGGTAAATAGACTTGCCGATTTCTGGCGACAGATGTTAAGGAAACAGGAAATCGGGACTTTAAGATTAGAATTGAAATCCGAGTAAATTCCAGTACGCCAACACCCCAATGAAAACTAAGGCGGCTAATGTGATCAGAGAATAATGCGATCGCGCCCCAAAAGACCAATCGTGGTTTTTCCAAGCTAACACGGTAAAAGCCAGTAATCCCAGGGTAGCCAAAGCGGTTAACACAGGAAGACACAAGAATGCGATCGCCACAGGGAGAACGCCATAGACTAACTTCCAGACGCCGATCAGCCAGAGTGATAGGGGTAAACCAATCAGGAAGACTAGATTTAAAGTCGCGATCGCTCCCGCTAATAGCCACGCTGATTTATACTGCTGTTTATCCGAACTCGGCTTGCCCCGCCACCATTTAAGTGACATCCTCCTACACCAAATCGAAGATTATGGAGTAGGCTTCCTACCTCACAATAGGACATTCCTAGTTACTTCTCTTACGAGTTTTTCGCCACTTATCTAGAGCAGCCCCATGACTTACTCCCCGACAGACCGACTGC
>NZ_JAVJQN010000055.1:0-41909 GCF_040218245.1 Coleofasciculus sp. E1-EBD-02
CCTGTTCCCTGTTCCCTGTTCCCTGTTCCCTGTTCCCTGTTCCCTGTTCCCTGTTCCCTGTTCCCTGTTCCCTGTTCCCTGTTCCCTGTTCCCTGTTCCCTGTTCCCTGTTCCCTGTTCCCTGTTCCCTGTTCCCTAACAAAGGACAAATGACCAATGACCAATGACGAATAACTAAATCAAACCCAACCAGCCTAATAAACCTTTACCTGTAATCAACTCGATCAGCAATAAAGCCACAAATGCGATCATGGCAAACCGTCCGTTGATTTGTTCGGCGTAAGGTGTCCACCCAAAAGCGGGTTCGGGTTGGTTGGGGGTTTCTGTTGTCGATTTTTCTGGGGTGGGTGTTTGAGATGTCATGATTTTGGTAAAATTTCTTCCTCTGGTGTCTCAGATTTCAAGGTTTGGACGGATTCAATCAGCGATCGCACTTGGGCGGTGTCTTCGGAGGCGTCAAATCCTAGGGGGAATTTACCACGGGCGAGCATCCGTAATCCGAGGGGACTTAAACTGAGCATTCCTTTAATATCTCGGAAGAAGTTCGCCACCACTTGGATGCCAAATTTGCGCTCATCAACCCAACCTCCTTGTTTGACCAAATCAATTAAGACTTTGCGATGGCGGATTGAGCGGCTGGCTTGCTTGTCTTTGCGAGTCAGAATTTCTTGTTTAATTTTACCGATTTGATCCATGGGGGCGACATCCATTGGGCAAACGGCGTTACACATTAAACAGCGGGTACATCCCCACACCCCCTTAGTGCCTTGATTGTAGTTTTCCAGGCGACTTTCTATGGCGGTATCGCGAGAATCGGCGACTAGACGTTGGGCTTTGGCGAGGGCGTGAGGACCAACAAATGTGGGATCAACCTCGCGAGCATTACATTCTGAATAACACGCGCCACACATGATACAATTACCATTCTGATCCAGGCGCGATCGCTCTTGGGGACTTTGTAAAAATTCCCGTTCTGGAATGGTTCGTCCGGCTGTGCTAACGTAGGGTTCAACCGCTTCTAAGTTGTCCCAAAAGCTCCGCATATCCACGACTAAATCCTTAATCACGGGCAAATTACCTAGGGGGGCAATTGTGATTTCCGGAATCTCTGGACGATGATGCTCAGGCAGCTGCGCCAATTCATTGCCCACATTTTCTTTACAAGCCAGTGCGGAGCGACCATTGATCCGCATCGCACAGCTACCACAGATTGTGTTGCGGCAATTCTTGCGAAACGCTAACGTTCCATCCTGCTCCCACTTAATCCGATTCAGGCACTCCAGAATCGTGTTTCCTTCCTCCACATCTAACTTGTAAGTCTCGATAGTGGGGGAGGTATTTTGAGTCTGTCGAATGATTTTAAAGGCAACTTGCATAGTGATATGCTCTCTTTGTATCTCAACACCTATATGAAAATTACCACCTTCTCAGGAATCACAACCTACCCATTGACCATCACCCCCTCATTTCCTGATCGCCCATAAATATAGATGAGAAATATTGCCAGAAGGCACTCGCTCAACTTGTCCGTGAGCATTTAGCCACGATATTTAGCAAACTGACTACAGTCTAAGACAATCGGCGGTCACTCAGCATTCATCCTTGGGAGTGTTGATTTTCTGCTGATAGATGCTCTCTCCCTTGTGTCTGGTCAAATTTTTCCCAGATGACCTGCCAAATCTCCAGATGGATCACTGATCTGAACATACTTCAGGTTCGATCTTTTGCCACAGAGTCATATCTTGGTTAAAATTTTAACCTAAGAAGCGGCTTTGGCGTCTCCGAAAAATCCTTATGGCTCAAATTCCTAGAAATTTTAATAAATGATCAAAAAAATCTTGACCAAAACCAGAGATTTAACGATATATTTTTTATATAGCCAAATACACTTGGCAGCAAATGACGTTTACCATCCTGAAAAATAAAGGATAGTCTGTGAAATTATGGCAGAGACCCAAGCTAATGCATTAACGGGGAAAGCCTTACTTCAAAAAGTAAAAGAGCTTTCTCACTTGCCTCGGCGAGAAACAGCAAAACGCTGTGGCTATTATTCCGAAAGTAAAACAGGTCAGACCCGCGTCAACTTAACTGATTTTTATGATGCGGTGTTAGCGGCGAAGGGTGTTCCCTTAGATCCAGAGGGAGCAAAAGATGGTCGTGGTCGGGAACCGACATATCGCGTCAGCGTCCATAAAAATGGTCAGATTGTGATTGGCTCAACCTACACTCAGGAAATGGGATTAAAGCCCGGTGATGAGTTTGAAATTAAACTGGGCTACAAGCATATCCATCTCAAGCAGGTGGATCTGGATACATCTGAGGCGTCCGAAGAGGAATTAGAAGCCGCAGAGGTTTGAGGCAGTTCATGCTAAAAAGGATGGGTTATGCAAAGTATCCATCCTTGGCAGCATGAAAGTAGCCGCGTAAAAATTATAGCTCCTCACCGTTTGCCGATCGCGCTTATGGCTATTTTTGATCAGGCAGATAATCCGTGTATTATTTGGCTAATAAGCGCATCGGCGCTGGTAAAAGTCGCGGTTTTTTTTCTGGCTTGGTCTGCGTTGTGGTTGCCTTTAGCCATCGCGATCGCAACCCGACTGAAATGGTATCCTCCTAAGCCTTTGGCAGCACAGCAAAAGTTGCCATTCATTGCTGTTCTTTACCTCATTGCCCCCCTGATTATCTGGGGGGCGACACAGATAGAAGATACATCATTCCCTGACTATGGCTGGGACTGGACGACGCGGATTTGGATATCCTTAGTCGGGGGATTTGCTGTGGCAATTTTGAGTTTAGGAATCAGCTTTACGGGACAATGGCTAGTAGGCTGGGTGGATTGGCATGGAGAAAATTGGCAGCAATTGACCCAGATTGGACTGCCAATATGGGGAATAGGACTAGGGATTGGATTAATCGAGGAATTAGTGTTTCGCGGGTTCCTTCTGACGGAACTCCAACAGGACTATTCTCTGGCAATAGCGGCGGTACTATCAAGTCTGATTTTTGCTCTATTACATCTGATTTGGGAACAGCAACAGACGCTCCCTCAAATTCCTGGATTGTGGCTAATGGGTATGGTATTAGTCCTAGCGCGGTACGTGAATGAAGGGAGTTTAGGCTTAGCCTGGGGACTCCACGCAGGTTGGATTTGGGGATTAACCTGTCTGGAGGAAGCCAAACTGATTTCTTATACCAGAAAAGGACCAATATGGATAACGGGAATAGGAGATAATCCTTTAGCAGGGATATCTGGTGTCTTGTGTTTACTCGGTGTTGCTGCGTTCCTGTGGGGAATTAGTCATTAGTCATTAGTCATTGGTCATTAGTCATTTGTCCTTTGTCATTCGTCATTTGTGATAATTGAACGGTGAGGTCGGGGCGGGTTTAGTTATATCAGGGTCAAAACGAAACGTTAGTGGTAAAACCCGCCCCTACAAAAGATGTTCCACCGGAGAAGTCTCTACAATTCTTCCCCATCTCCCCCATCTCCCCCATCTCCCTCTGCTTCCCCAGCTTCCCCAGCTCCCCCAGCTCCCTCTGCTCCCCCTGCTCCCCCTGCTCCCCCTGCTCCCTCATCCCTCTTTTGCTGACCAACGTTTTTGCCAATGGGAAGTAGGTTCGAGAGTAGAGGCTTGCTGCTCAATTTGCCGTCGTTGCAGAATAATCTCAGCCTGATCCGCAAGTTGAGGATCACGATAGGGAATAGCCGCACGGGTTTGTAAATGTTGACGCGATCGCTCGGAGAGAGGGGGTAGAGTGGAAGCGTCAAAACTTGCCACGGTTCCCGGTTGTCGTCCCCCGACAGGGGGTGTCGGACCAATCTTAAATCCAGCCGTTATTAAGCCACTACGGACAGCAGCCGCACAGGAATAGGTTGCGAGTCTACCTGTTTTGGCACAGCACTCAGCTAATTGGTGGAAAAATTCCACCGTCCATAATTGGGGACAGCGACGGGAAGAAAAGGGATCGAGAAAAATAGCATCAGCTTGAAAGTTCAACTGAGACAAGTGCTGGATGCTTTTTCTGGCATCGCCGAAATAAAGTTGCGCCTGAAGCTGATCCGTTTTGACTTGTGAGGTTGTCACCAGACACTCTAGGAGTTCGGGAATCGGGTGATTCCAGCCACTGAGAAAATGATGTGCGATCGCGCTTCGCGGTACAGTCGGGTCTAATTCCAGGGCGACTAATTCAACTTGGCATCTAGGGTTAATCGTCCAAATCGTTTCTAAAGCCGCCGCTGTATTGTAGCCTAAGCCATAGCAGATATCCAGCAGACGCACAACCTGCTGTTGGGCTTTTTGCTTCAAGTGACAAGGTTCCACAAATTTTAACAACGCTTCCGTTTTTGCCCCTTGAGTGCTGTGGAAATATTCACCAAACGCTTCAGAAAAGAAGGTGAATGAGCCATCGGCTGTGGGTTGAGGGGTAAAGCTGGGGATGTTTGCCATGGTTGGTCTGAATGATATTCAAAATTCTACCTTCCCCATCGGGCAGGAGGCAGACGTGTTCTCAGTCCTAACCATTGTGGCGGTGGCTCTATATCTCACATTCCTCATATCCCTCACATTCCTCCCCATTTCTATGACTTTTCGTTCCGCTTCAAATGACTACAACTCCTGTCCTGGCGTCATTATAGGACTTTAGCTTTTAGCCTTGCGTTGAAACATAAGACGGTTTAAGGCTTGTACTTGCCCCTTGACAAACCTCATTCAAAGGGGATATAACAGAAATAGCTCACAAGAATGAGTAAAGCGAACAAACCGATCCATGGTCAGGGTGTCAGAAAACAACACCAATGAAATTTGAGGAAGAATTCGATGAGAGTCCAAATTTTGACCCTAAATAACGTTCAAATATTCGGTGATATGGCAGTTTCTGCCCTTCCTAACAGCTATCGTTCTAGACTCTCCGATATGCTCAATAATTCTCGAAATTTCATTGTGTTGACGGATGTAGAAATCCACCAACCGGGACAGCCGCTCACGCAAATGTCCTCTCTGTGCATTAACAAGCCTGCGATCGCATTCTTATGTGAGGCAGAGGTGACACCCACTTCATCTCAGACTTGGGAGACTGATTCTGTCTCAGCAGGTGCAGCCTGACGACTATAGCGAACTTACTCCAACATTTAGAGGAAATACATTATGAAAACGATAACCACTAAAATCAAACAGGCAATTTGGGCAGTTCCCTTCTGTCTCACTGTCCTCTCACCGCTTTCCGCCCACGCCTTAACCGTTGAAGAGGTTCCTAATCCGCAACAAAGGAATGGCACTTGGGTAACAGATATGGCAGATATTCTCAGTCAGGATACGGAACGCCAGCTTAATCAGATGATTTCTGAGTTGGAAATTGAAAATGGTACAGAAATTGCCGTTGTGACTGTACCGGAAACCTCTCCATCTCCATCACCCAAAGCGTTTACCACTGAGTTGTTCAATCACTGGGGGATTGGCAAAGCTTATGAGGACAACGGTGTACTATTTTTGATTTCCACAGGCGATCGCCGCGTCGAGATTGAAACCGGATATGGTATCGAACCGATTTTACCCGATGCCCAGGTGGGTCAGATTATCAAAACTAACATTACTCCGCCTTTTAAGCAAGGTGACTTTGACACCGGGACATTAGCCGGAACCAAAGCATTGGTTGTTCAATTAAGCGATGACGTCAATACAACCGATACCATCCAAACCAATAGAAAAACGACCAACAGTACGACGGCTGTATCTTCATCTCAACTATCCAGTGAAGAAACCTTTTCTGGAGGAACGTTGCAATCATTACTCCTCTTCCTAGGAGTACCTGTTGGAATCATTGTCCTACTCGTTGCCAATCGCAATCGTAGCCGTTCTTCTAGGCGCCGTTCTTCTAGGCATCGTTATTCTAGGCGTTCTTCCAATGGCGGTATCAGTAGTGGTGGTTCTAGTGGTTGCAGTTTTGGTGGCAGTGATTTATAAGATCATGTTCGCTTGGATCATTACAGATTTTGACTACCTCAAGTCGATAACAGATGTTTGCTAAATGTGTGCAACATTATTCCTAAAATCGACCTCTTGCAGACAATCTAGGAGTTAACCGTGAATAAGAAACAGACAACTCAGCTTCAAAAAATTACAGCTTTCCCCCATAACCTAATCAACATCAAGAATTTATCGGAGATTAAAACAATGAAACCTTTTGCACGTCAACTCAAACAAATGATTTGGACAGTTCCAGTTTGTCTAACCATTTTCTCCCCTCTGGCTGCCCAAGCCATCACCGTTGAAGAAAGCACATTCAACGAAACAAAAGCAGTCGTTACTGAAACGAGTACTGTAGTCGCGAGTAATACTACATCTCCTGAGCATATTTATAAGTCGTCTAACGAGGCTTTGCTGGCACTACTCATCCTATTGGGCGTACCTGTTGGAGTGCTGATACTAGCCCTAAATAGCGATAGCAGTTCTAGCAGTTACCGTTCTGGTAGTCATCGTTCTTCGAGTAGTGGCTACAGTGGCTACAGTGGTGGCGGCTTTGGCGGCGGTGGCGGTTCCACTGGCGGCGGCGGTTGCAGCGGTGGCGGCGGTTCTAGTGGTGGCGGCTTTGGCGGCGGTTCCAGTGGCGGTGGCGGTTGCGGTGGCGGTTTCTAAAGGAAATGAATACCGCTTCGTAGTTGCACCAAGCGTGCCATAAGCAAGTTGAGCGCTGACTACAAACTCTTACATCTAACATCATCAGTTTGTAGTGGCGCTGTCTTCGCCATCAGCGATCGCATCACGTTCTACCAACCCTTAAGTTAGTCAATCGACCCTACTTAAGTTGTAAAGAGATATTACAAGAATCAACCTCTCGCATAAAAGCCAAGACTCAATAGCGAGTAAGAGACAGACGACGCAGATTCAAGAATTTACAGCGTCCTCACATAACCCAATCAACATCAATTTTTTTCGGAGATTGAAAGCATGAAATCTTTTGCCCCTAAACTCAAACAGATACTTTGGACAGTTCCATTTTGTTTAACAGTTTTTTCACCCCTTGCGGCACAAAAATTAACAGTTGAAAACTTTGCTAATTCGCCACCAGTGACTAGCGGTTTTGCCACAGAAATGACAGGGATTGTTAGTGAAGAAAGCGAGAGCCAAAGCAATCCGATTAATTCCGATTTGCCGACGGGTAATATGAATACTGAAGTCGCTAGTAATACTACGTCTTTAGAGTCCAAATCTAAGATATATAAATCGTCTGGAGAAGCTTTACTGGCATTACTCGTACTATTAGGTGTGCCAACGGTCGTGATTTTTCTAGTTGCCAATAGTAATGGCAGTTCTTCGAGTCGTCGTTCCTCGCGTCGCCGTTCTTCAAGTAGTAGTTACACGGGTGGCGGTTACACAGGCGGTGATTACGGTGGCGGTGGCTACAGTGGTGGTGGCGATTCCGGTGGTGGCGATTCCGGTGGTGGTAGTTTTGGTGGCGGTGACAGTGGCGGTGGTGGCGCTGGCGGTGATTTCTAAGCAGCCTCTTTTGATCGAGTTGTCCGCTTATTAATAATCCAAAACATCTGTAGTTCAGAGTGTCGGGGCGACCCGCTTGCACTAATTAAAAACTCCATTTCATTCAATTAGGTTGGGTCGCCCTCTGATCAAATTTGTTGTTATTACCACCTGAACAAAACGACATCGACATTTGAATCAACATCCGGACTCGATACCTCTCCAGTTTTCAATCAATAGCTAGCACATCATAATTAAGTTTTTCAAATTTTGGATACAAATGCTTATGAAAGTTATAAAAGTTCAACGCCTAGTTGTGGCAAGTCTATTTTGTCTAGCGCTTTGCCTATTTCCTTGTGTGAGTTATGCCTTAACTATACAGGATGTCCCCAATCCGCAACAGGTCAATGGCACTTGGGTAACGGATATGTCAAATATCCTCAGTGATTCTACAGAAACTAAACTTAATCAAATTATTTCTGAGTTAGAAGCCCAAAATGGGACAGAAATCGCCGTAGTTACTGTGCCAGAAACAGCACCATTGGCTTCGCCAAAAGCGTTTACAACAGAGTTATTTAATCATTGGGGAATTGGCAAAACTGATGAAGATAATGGTGTACTATTTTTGGTTTCAGTTGGTGATCGTCGCGTTGAAATTGAAACGGGTTATGGGATTGAGCCAATTTTACCAGATGCCAAAGTGGGTAACATCATTGAGAATCAGATCACACCCAGATTCAAACAAGGTGACTTTGATGGTGGTGTATTAGCGGGAACGAAAGCACTGATAAATACTTTGCAGAGTAAAAGTACTGATTCTTTCTCAGCAAATTCTACTAATATATCCCTAAGTGCCACTCGACGTGGCACAATTGCGTTAATCGGTGTGGGAGGTATACTATTGTCATGGATAGGATACCGCCAGTTCAAGAAAATTAGTACTCCAATTTTGCTCAAACCCATGGGGCGATCGCGCCTCCATGGCGTCAGTAATCCTAAGCAGAAAGCTTATCTAATCGCCTATATGGGTATAGTTTTGGCTACGTTGTCCCTGGGACTATTCTTAGTAATCATTTCTCTTAAATTATTTAATATAAAGTTTGCAATTAGCTGGTTCATTTTTAGTGTAGTTACTGGATTTCCACTTGCCATCTTAGCAACAAATAAATATTACGTTTCACCATCTTGGCATTGTAGCGATTGTGGTTCACCCTTGAAAAGAGTGCGGCCAAGCTTGGTTCGTGCCTCTCTCACTAAACCCGAAAAAGTGGCTCGAAATTTAGGTAGCGTGAAATTTGAAGGTTGGGAATGTCGTCCCTGTAGTCAGAAGATGCGGTTGCCGTTAATGCATATCCGGGCTTATGTGGTTGATTCTCGTTCTTACATACAATGCCCAATATGTCAAGAATTAACAATGAAACACAGTGCAACAACAATTACATCTCCGACTGAATATAGCACGGGTGAACTTCGCATTATCGATGACTGCAAATGTTGTGATTATTACAAAGAGAAGATAGAAACTATCCCAACTTTGCCTTCCACTTCACACAGCAGTTCAAGTGACAGCAGCTCAAGTGACAGCAGTTCTAGCAGTAGTAGCGATTTTGGTGGCGGTGATAGTGGCGGCGGTGGTGCAGGTGGAGATTGGTAATTTTATGAAATTGTTGATTGAAATGGGAGCAAGTCATGAATAAATTAAACGGGGGAATACCTGAAGAAATTGTTCCAGAGGTTTTGGAATTAGCCTCTCGCAATTATGCCAATAACAGCCAAGCTTACTCTGCCTCGGAACTCATACAAGCGGGTTCAGAAGCCCAAATTCCAGCAGAGTTTATTCAACAAGCAATTCAAGAGGTGCGATCGCGAAAAATACGCCAACAAAAACAGCGAAGAGTTTTGGCGATAGTTGGTGCAAGTGTTTTGGCGATTAGTGGAGTTTGGAGTATCTGGACATATAACTCATTTTCTCGCCATGCTTCTGTGGTTCAGGCTAAATGGGCGCAAGTGGAAAATCAACTGCAGCGACGTGCTGATTTGATTCCTAATTTGGTTCAAGTCACTCAAGCTTACACCGAACATGAAAAAGAAATGGTGTCTTTGTTGCAGCAATCTCGTCAGGCTTATTTACAAGCGGATACCCCAGAACAAAAAGTGGCGGCTGTCGAACAAGTGAATGACGCGATTAATCATTTTCAAGACTATGCCGCCAATAATTCTCATTTACAATCGAGTCAATTATTTACGAACCTTCAGTATGAAATAGCCGGGACAGAAAATCGCCTTGCTGTAGAACGGATGCGTTATAATCAGGCGGTGCAACAATACAATCAAAGGATTCAGCAATTTCCTAACTCGGTTTTGGCACAGGGGTTAGGGTTTGAGGCGCAACCCTTTTTCCAGGCGGCAACCACTGAACCTTAACCAGGACGATTATCACGCCTAACCTGATTCGTCTGATCAGTTAGGGGATAGGAAGGGCGGGTTTTGCCTGTTCAATTATCACACGCTAGAAAGATTAATCCCTAAACCCGCCCCTACAGGGATGGGAATTTTGTGTCTGATATCAATAACGTCTCTTGCTTTAAATGTTGAATTATTTATTATTGCCGATATAGAATGAGTATGTTAGGGTGTTGGTTGATTTGAGCTGAATAGCACTGACGTAAGCGTTTTATAAATTGATATAATACATCCATAGATTTATAGTCAACGCTGAGGTGTTGATGGCGCTAAAGCGCAACTACAAGCGCAACTACAAGCGCAACTACAAGCGCAACTACAAGCGCAACTACAAGCGCAACTACGAATGAAGCTAGCTTAGGTCAGTAGTATTCGCCTTTATTGCGTGAGTTTATCGCCTTCATGCCATCCTCAAATTACGACCACTTATTTAATACTATTGAAGAGTTAGTGCTGCATCATTCTCCTAGTGGTGCCGAACGGGAAATTGATCAACTTCTGATCAGTCGGTTGCAAGGTTTAGGTGTCGAATCATGGCAGGATCGAGCCGGAAATATTATTGCTAAGATACCGGGTCAAACCTCTGAGCGATCCATTGCCATTACCGCCCATAAAGATGAAATTGGCGGTATTGTTAAATCGATGGACGAACAGGGACAGGTGCAAGTCCGCAAACTCGGCGGCTCATTTCCCTGGGTGTATGGGGAAGGCGTTGTCGATTTATTGGGTGATAATCAAACTCTGAGTGGTATTCTTTCCTTTGGATCACGTCATGTTTCCCATGAATCTCCCCAAAAGGCGCAACAGGAAACCGCCCCCCTGCGTTGGGAAGAGGTTTGGGTGGAAACGAAATGTACTCTGGCTGAACTTGTCGCTGCTGGGGTGCGCCCCGGAACGCGCATGGTTGTGGGTAAACACCGTAAGCGACCCATACGCCTCAAGGATTACATTGCTAGTTATACCTTGGATAACAAAGCCTCTGTTGCTATTCTGTTGAGTCTTGCTGAACAGGTTAAAACTCCGGTTGTGGATACCTATTTAGTGGCGTCGGCGAAGGAAGAAGTTGGCGCAATTGGCGCGTTGTATTTCAGTCAAAATCATTCGCTTGATGCTTTAATCGCCTTAGAAATCTGCCCTCTCTCCT
Source organism: Coleofasciculus sp. E1-EBD-02 (assembly GCF_040218245.1). Taxonomy (NCBI): domain Bacteria; kingdom Bacillati; phylum Cyanobacteriota; class Cyanophyceae; order Coleofasciculales; family Coleofasciculaceae; genus Coleofasciculus; species Coleofasciculus sp. E1-EBD-02. The sequence goes on from NZ_JAVJQN010000055.1 coordinate 11,079, forward strand.
CAGAATACCCGATTGAAGATGGGGAAGCACCTGTGCTGTTGTCTCAGGATGGCTACGGGATTTACGATGAAGGACTCAACTGGGAACTGCGACAGGCGGCGAATGGGATTGGTGTTCCCTTACAGCTTGCCACAATTAGTGGGTTTGGCAGCGATGCGTCTATTGCCATGAAGTTTGGTCATGTTTCCCGCGCCGCCTGCTTGAGTTTCCCGACACAAAATACCCACGGCTATGAGGTGGCTCATTTGGGCGCGATCGCCAACTGCATTTCTCTGCTTGACACGTACTGCCAGACTCAGTTCACCTGAGTATCACAAAACGGCGACGGATAACAACTCCCTTTATTAAGATAAAGTTAAGGAAAAAATGCGACAGTGAAGATTGTGTAAATATAGGTACTATAGGCTTTTGAGAAGCAAATCGTTCAGTATACTAGATAAAAAGCGAAGGACTTAACCAGCCGTTAGCGCTGAAACAACAATTCTTTAAGGTAGGTTGATCATGTTGCATATCATGCTAGTTAGCTCAGTTAGTCTTTACTTAGTCGTAGCGGTGCGCTTGTTAAACAAGTGGTTTACCTGTTTACAAGAAGATAATACGTTATCGGAAGACGATAGACTGAGCTGTGGAATTTGTTTCGTTGTGGCTACAATTACTTGGCCCCTATCTGTACCCTATTCCTATCTAAGATTATTGGAAGGTCAAAATACTATTCCCCAAGACTCCTGATTAAGTTGAATCGGCTTAAAGAAAAGAGACGTGGCAAATAGGAAGTCGTAGAAAATAACTATCAAGTAAACCGAAAGGAATCGAATCAAGCCGCCACGTAGCAACTTGTCAATAATCCAACTCTTTACCTTCTTTTTCTGTCCATTCTAAAAGAGTGAAGTCACACTATTGTCGGGGCGGATTGACGCGCTCCAGAGGAGTTCATAACCGATAACCAATCCACAAAACCTTGGCACATCTCTAGTATCCTAGTGTAGAAATCTCATCGACCACCTTCATCCGCCCTCGGCGAAATGCGCGGAGTAATCGTTCTAGGGAGTCTCTCTCTTCATCAGTTAGTGATTCTTCTAGCAATGCTGCCATTAATCCGTATCGGTCAGCGAGCGTAATTTTACCAGAACTGCTAGCTTGAGCGAATAAATCAGATAGCGCACCAGGTATAAGTCTCACTGAAATTTTCATCGTTGCATTAAATCAACACTTTTATCCAATATGAACTATCCTAACCATTTGAGGGATATGGGTCAGACCCCACACCCCAGCGGAGGCGCGGGGGAGTTGGGGGAGATGAGGGAGCTGGGGGAGATGGGGAGATGGGAAGATGGGAAGATGGGAAGATGGGGGAGTCAACAAATGACGAATGACGAATGACGAATGACGAATGACGAATGACGAATGACAAATGACGAATGACAAATGACAAATGACGAATGACGAATGACGAATGACAACAATGATTGCGATACCATCCAAGTGTAGTCATCATCACACCTATCACTATGGAGCCAGAGTCTCTTCCGGCAGAGCTAATCCTGACGCAATCGCGTCAGAGTCTGGGTAATATCCGATTAGATTGGACTCCCCAACCGGGTAATTATCTTGACTATAACGGTCAAACCTACGCTGTTTTAGAGCGTCGCCATCGCTATCTTCTAAAATCTGGGCGTTATCGCTTGCACAAAATTGCCTTGTATGTCCAATCGGCGCCGCGCCCGACGGAGAAAAGTTTGGTTGATGGGCGCTGGGTGCTGGGCGATGCGAGTTGTGAATATAATGCGAATTCTGAACTTGTGCGTTGTGCGGTTAATCCAGAGGGTCCTTGTCAGTCTTGCCGTTACTACGAACCAATTCAATCCAACCTGACTGACTCTGAAATTCCCTATCGAAAAAGTCGCCAAAGCTAGATTGTACAACTCCCGCCGCGATCTTCACGTCTGCGAAGTGTGGCGGGAGAAGGTAGAGACGTTTCGGCGGAACGTCTATCAATTGATTGTAGGAACTGATTTTCCGGCTATTTTAAGCTTGATTGCTCGAATCGATAAAAAATGGGGGAGTGGGTAGATCATTGGCGATCGCCAATACCTGAAGCGCAACTTTAACTTTGACAATGTTAGCGTCGTTTTCGGCACCTCCGGCTGGTGGATTCTTCAGAAATTCTCTCAGTACATTAGCCGCCTCTACGCCAGCTTCATGTAGAGCATCATCAAATTCTCGCTCTGCTGCCATGACGTTCTCCTCGAATTTGGTCTGATGCTTTCATTGTAGAAGGCGATCGCTTGAGCGAATAGGTTTCATACATAATCTGCGTAAGGGCGCAAGCCTTGCGCCCCTACTGACATGGATTAGCTACAATCTCACCTGCTCCCAGACGTGCCATGACACATCTCTACAAGCATTAAGCGCCACCCCGTAATTTGTCGAGGACGCTCCGATCTTCTAAGGTTGAGGTATCACCTGTTACCTCTTGACCTGATGCAAGCGATCGCAACAACCGCCGCATAATTTTACCCGATCGCGTCTTGGGTAATCCTTCGGTGAATTTGATTTCACCGGGACGCGCTAAGGCGCCAATCTCTTGTCCAACGTGCTGTTTTAATTCCTTGGCTAAGGTGTCACTGGCGGTATAGTTTTCTTCTAAAGTGATAAAGGCGACGATTTCTTCCCCTTTCACCTCACTGGGTTTCCCGACTACAGCAGCTTCGGCGACGGCGGGGTGAGAGACGAGGGATGATTCGACTTCCATCGTTCCCAAGCGATGTCCGGCGACGTTGATCACGTCATCCACTCGACCCATAACCCAGAAGTAACCGTCTGGATCTCGACGAGCGCCATCACCACTAAAGTAGAGATAGTCTCCATCTTTGGGCGGGATATGCTCCCAATAGGTGCGACGGAAGCGATCGGGGTTGCCGTGAACCATACGAATCATACTGGGCCACGGCTGTTTAATCACTAAGTAACCCCCTTGGTTGTCTCCCACGGGATTGCCGTCTAAATCCACCACATCAGCGACAATTCCGGGGAAGGGATAAGTGGCAGAACCCGGCTTCGTGGGTGTGGCACCGGGTAGAGGCGTGAGCATGATTCCACCTGTCTCCGTTTGCCACCAGGTATCCACAATCGGACAACGTTCGCCGCCAATGACGCGGTGATACCACATCCAAGCGGCTGGGTTAATTGGTTCACCGACACTTCCCAGTAATCGCAGTGAGGATAAGTCTCGCGCTTTGGGTAAATGTTCCCCCATTTTCATGAATAGGCGAATCGCGGTGGGGGCGGTATAGAAAATGGTGACTCGGTATTTTTGTACCACATCCCACATACAACCGGGATTCGAGGAACGGGGCGCCCCTTCATACATGACGGTGGTGGCACCGTTGGATAAGGGACCGTACACAATATAACTGTGACCCGTAATCCAACCGATATCAGCAGTACACCAGAAGACATCCGAGGGGTGCAGATCAAAGACCCATTTTGTGGTGATATGGGTATAAAGGTTATACCCACCTGTGGCATGAACCACGCCTTTGGGTTTACCTGTGGTGCCAGAGGTATAAAGGATAAAGGCGGGATCTTCACTGTCCATGGGTTCGGCTGGACAATCCGCAGAGACACCCGATCGCAGATCGTGCCACCAGTGATCGCGTCCCGGTGCCATACCGATCTGTTGACCTGTGCGTTGCACCACCAGAACGCTGTGGACGCTGGGAACGCTATTCCCGGCTAAGGCTTTGTCTACTTGTTCTTTCAACGGGACGATCGCATCCTTGCGCCAACCGCCATCCGCCGTAATCACTACCTTAGCTTCGGCATCTAAGAGTCGGTCTTTGAGGGCTTCAGAACTAAACCCCCCAAACACCACCGTATGGGGTGTGCCAATTCGCAAACAAGCCAGCATGGCGATCGCCGCTTCGGGAATCATCGGCATATAAATCCCCACGCGATCGCCTTTTTTCAAGCCCAGTTGTTTAAGGACATTTGCCATTTGACAGACGTCCCGATGCAACTGAGCATAAGTGAAGCTCCGGGAGTCTCCGGGTTCGCCTTCCCAAATCAAGGCTAATTTGTCCTGTCGTTCAGGAGTCAGGTGGCGATCGAGACAGTTATAAGAAATGTTTAGTTTACCGCCGACAAACCACTGAGCAAACGGGGGTTGCCAATCCAGCACCTGATCCCATTTCTGGAACCAGTGCAGTTCTTGTTCTGCCAGTTGACCCCAAAAGGCTTCTGGATCAGCTTTAGCTTGGTCATAGAGGCGCTGATACTCCTCCATGCTCTTAATATGGGACTCTTGGCTAAACTGACTCGGTGGATTAAAGAGGCGTTTTTCTTGAAGGACGGATTCTATGGTCGCTTGTGACATCGTTTCTCTCCTTAAACGAGACGATCATCGTAGCGGTTAATTAAAAAACTGATAATCATATCATACGCAAAAGCATACACTTTGATGCATCTGCTACATCTGCTGTAACAAATAGAATTGTTAATTCGTGTAAGCGGGTCGCCCCTACACCAAACTGATAACTGTTATTCCCCAATCAATCGTTGCACATAGAGCGATCGCGTTCTTCAACTTCCGGGCTAGTCTGAATATAATCCCGTATCCAGTCACACCCCTGTTGGAAAACAGGCTTGACATCCACCACCTGATCCAATGTCCAGAGAATCACCGTATGATCTAAACTGGCAGAGGCGAGAATCTGACCATCGGGACTAAAGGCAACATCAAAGACACGATCCGGATGACCCGGTAATGTGGTGATTAACGTGCCATCACTGCGCCACAGTTTAACCGTATGATCCCAACTGGCTGAAGCCAGAAATTGACCATCGCGGCTATAGGTAACACTTTGGACGCGATCGCCATGTCCTGCTAAGGTTTTAATTAACTGCCCGTCTCTTGTCCATAGCTTAATCGTGCGATCGGCACTGGCTGAGGCAAACTGCTGACCATCGGGACGGAAGGCGATATCCCAAACTTGATCACTGTGTCCCCTCACTGTTTGTATCGCTTCCGAGGCAAATCCCCCAGAACTATCCCGTTGCCAAAGTTTAACGGTTTCATCGGAACTGCCAGAGGCGAGGAGTTGACCATCGGGACTGAAAGCCACCGTGTTCACCTCATGCTCATGTCCCAGCAATGTGGTTAATACTCTACCATCAATCCGCCAGACTTTAATCGACTTGTCCCAACTGGCTGAAGCAATCAACTCCCCATCCGGGCTGAACGCAACCTCAAACACGGTATCCTGATGTCCCTTCAGGGTTCTCAGGGGTAAACCCTCTGCCTGCCATAGTTTAACCGTTGCATCCTCTCCGGCTGAGGCAATCAAGGAACCATCGGGACTGATATCAATCCCCCACAGTTGATTCAAATCTCCCTTCAGGGTTTTAATGGGTGTGCCATCGGGTTGCCAAAACTTGAGTGTCGTATCGCTGCCAACAGACACCAATTTCTGACTGTCGGGGAAGAAATCAATGCCCCAAACTGACCTAGAATGACCTCGGAGTCGAGTTAAACTAGGCGGATTGAACCGCCACAGGCGCAGGGTTCCATTGACCCCGGATGACATCAAGGTTTGACCATCGGGACTAAAAGTAATCTGCCAAATCCCTTCTTGATTTGCCTGGATAGTGTGCAGCAAAATTCCCTCTATTGACCAGAGTTTGATTGTGTCATCCCAACTCGCGGAGGCGAGAGTTTGCCCATTGGGACTAAAAGCTAAACTGATCACCGTACTCTCATGCCCTTCCAGAGTTTGTACCAATGTCCCGTCACGCTGCCAAATCTGAATCCTGTTATACCAGGTTCCGGCTGCTAACCGTTGACCATCAGGACTGAAAACCAGACTGACAATGCGATTGAATTCTGAGGACTGATCTCGGTGATTAACACCTTTAAGGGTTTTGAGTCGGGTTCCGTCAAGATTCCACAGCTTGATTGTATTATCGAAACCGCTAGACGCCAACATCTGCCCATCGGGGCTAAACGTCACCGACCATACTGCATCCTCATGCCCGATAAAGGTGTTTAGCAGTGTACCATCTAACCGCCACAGCTTGACAGTGCCATCTTCACTCCCTGAGGCAATATGTTGACCATTTGGACTAATGGCAATCGACCGGACTAAATCCTGATGTGCCTGAATTGTCCGTAATACTGTACCCTCTAAATTCCACAGCTTAATTGTCTGATCCCAACTGGCAGAAACGAGTTGTTGACCATCAGGAGTAAACTCAACAGCAGTGACGATATCTTTATGTCCCCTCCAACTCCTTAGAAGCTTACCATCTCGACGCCAGAGTTTAATCATTTTATCTTGACCCCCAGTGGCAATCAGTTGACCATCTGGACTGATGGCAACAGTTTGGGCAGCATTTTTATGGGCTAACAGTTGATTGGATTGGTCGGCTTGAAAGACACTGCGGCGCAGAATTTGCTCAGTTTGAGAGTGTAACTCTGGAGTCACAACGGCTAGATTTTGCGATCGCCGCCATGCTTTAATTGCGGTGAATAATGCCTCTAAGTGATTATCTGAGGCAAATAAGGCTTCAGCAGAAATTGTTAGCGCTTGCACCTCTCTCACCGCCAGTTGACGCTTCTGAAACCGGGTGAATAATCCCAACCCACTGGCTACCACAAATGCCACAGTCACTGTAGCTAATAAACTCCGTTGCAGTTGGGTGGTTTTATGTTCTTGCAGCAGTCGCGCTTCTACTTCTTTAAGTCGTTTTGCCTCCTCAATGCGCTTAATTTCCTCTAAGTCGGTACTGGTGCCAAACCATTTTACAACTTCCCCATCAGGACTCCGCAGGGGAGTGGCGCGTTGCAAAAACCAACGGTAGTTCCCTTGACCATCTCTAAGGCGAAGTTCCACCTGATAGGGGTCTCCGGTTTGAAAACAGTGTTGCCAAGCGGTTTGCGATCGCGCGATATCTTCGGGATGACAAAAGACAAATCGTTCTTGGCTTGTTGCTTGCGCTAAGGTACAGTTTAAGTAATCCAATCCTCGTTGATTAATATAGGATAATTTACCATCGGCTTCAATAATCCACACAATTTGTGGTATGGCATCGGCGATCGTTCTAAAATATTGTTCTCGTTCTTTTTGTACCTGTAAGACTCGTTCAATCTCTTGGCGTTCTGCATCTTGACTCGCTGCCAAAAATTGATAATCTACATCACTTAAACGCTTTCCCTGAGACCACAGTAGGGCATCTTGTAGCGCTTGTCCCCGCAACAGTCGGGAAGTATCCTGTTGATGGCTAGCTATCCACGCCTCAATTGCTTGAGAGTAGGGACGTAATTGACTCAGTTGTGCTTGTACCCAGTTGAGATTAAAGACAGCTTGATAAATAGCATTATTAATCCGTAAATAGCCTTGCTGCTTAACAACTAACCCCGAAAGCAACAGTTCAATCTGTTCCCGACTGTCATCACTGGGAATAGAAATACCTTGAAGTAATTGCTGATAAATCCCCAAAAGTCGGGTCGTTAATTGGGGGTTGACCAGGACGCGATCGCGAATCGTTCGCAGATGTTCCGGTTCATCATTTGCTTCCCAATCCATCAACAGGCGTTCTAACACCAATTTATCGATAATTTCCCCTTCTTCACCCGCCTCAATAATGTTAGAAGATTTAACAACCAACTGACAGAGTTTTTGGGTGAGAAATGGTTGTCCTCCCGTCCAGTCTAAAATTCGCTGGAGTACCTCCATGGGGTGTTTAGCTTTTGGATTCAAGCCTTGAGCTAAAGGCTCCACCTCGGCTATCTTAAATCCGCGCAAATCAATGGCTTTGCCAATATTAAACGGCGTGCGTTTTTTATCCGCAATCAAATCCGAAGGCGTCGCCACCCCAAACAAAGCAAACGTGAGTCGCTGATATTTAGCATTCTCTGACCGTTGATTATAAAAATATCGAATTAAAGCAAAGAAATCATCTGTAGGAAACTTTAAACCCAGAACTGTATCAATTTCATCAATACAGATCAGAATATTTCCTTGGGGAATCCGAGCCAATAAAACCGTATCAATAAATCGACTGAATAGTTGAATTAGGGATAAACCCTCATGCTCATCCCACCAAATTTTCAGATTAAACTCTTGGATTTGGGAAAACTTATCGATTAATTCATATAAAAGTCCGCGATACCACTCCTTTGGCGTAATCGTCTCACTCCCCAGATTAGTTAAATCAATCGAAGCCGAATGAAACCCTCTAGCTTTAAGGCGATGAAGTGTTCGCAACCGCAAACTGGATTTCCCCATCTGTCGGGTATTAAACACATAGCAAAAGTTTCCCGCCAGCAGCGCTTCATACAATTGGTCATCAGCCGCTCGTTGAACGTAGGTGGGGTGGTTATATTTTAAACCCCCACCCACTTTGTAGTATTTAGTGAAACGAGTTAAATTGGTCATTGGTCATTGGTCATTGGTCATTGGTCATTGGTCATTTGTCATTTGTCATTCGTCGTTGTAGTGGCGTGTCACACCTTATTTGATGAATTAGAATTACGCCCGGAAACTGTAGGGGCGCAAAGACTTGCGCCCGATTCAATGGTCAAATCTATTCCACAATTTTAGTCGTCGTAGGGTGCGTTAGCGCAGCGTAACGCACCTTTCCCCTTTACCTTCTGAAATATCGGATTGTTCTAGTTTGACTCCGTAATCGACATTTAAAGCCGCTGCTAATTCAACCTGATCTAGACCGCGTTGTAATCTGACTTGACGAATTCTCAAGCCGCTGATGTTTTGCTTTTTATCCACAGTTAACAGTTTAAAACCTAATGGTCGAGATATTATCGACTGTTAAACTGGTTTGTAGACGAAAATCGTCTACAGTAGATTTTGATCCGTCAATCATCTATGATGGTCGTCACAATTAGGCTTTATCTCTAGTTTCATGCGTGTTGCTTCGTTCTTTGCAGGTATTGGCGGTTTTGATCTCGGCTTTGAACGAGCAGGGATGCAGGTTGTGTTTCAATGTGAGATAGATCCGTTTTGTCAACAGATATTAAAACGCCATTGGCCCCACGTACCCCTTCATGACGACATCTCGACCCTCAATCCAACAACTATCCCTACCTCTGATTTATGGTGTGCAGGATGGCCCTGCCAAGACCTCAGCCACGCCAACACCGAGCGACAAGGACTCACAGGGGAAAGAAGCGGGCTATTTTTCCGGTTTATGGACTTGGTTAGAGAAGTTCAGCCAACGTGGTTGGTCATGGAAAATGTGCCGGGATTGCTCTCGGCGGAGCAAGGAACCGCTCTTGAGACAGTTACCGACACGTTGGAAGCGAATGGGTATTTGGGGGGATGGATATCGTGTAACGCTCTCCATGCGGGCTTACCCCACAACCGAGACCGAGTATTCTTTATCGCAAGTTTTAGATCAGAACGTGCCTATCACTTCTTTGCTAACAGCCGCGAATTGTCTAGGGATACTGCGTCGCGAAAATCGAGCCAAGCGAAAACTCGATCCGATTTTCGTCAAGGCACTGTCACAAACGATCCGCTTGTGGTACAACGTCGCGGTGGCTTCGGGTACACCTTGGCAAAAAGCATCTGCCCCACGCTACGTGCCCAATCTGGACGACATCAAGGAGGTCATTCAGACCGACCCATACTCTGTGGCGAGAAACTTGACGTGGACAGAGTGGGAGCGGCTCATGGGGTTTCCTCCCGGATGGACAGTCGCCGAGGGAGACTCCTTGGCAACGCCGTTGTCCCCCCCATCAGCGAATGGCTCGGAAGACAAATTTTAGAAATTGTTCGTTGTTCGTAGTGAGGGAACCTTAGCCTAGTTTGTAGTAAAGGAACCTTAGCCTTATATTCAGTTAGATGATCAGAATTTCGTGACAGATCAACTCAACAGAGTCCACCTACTTTTAACCTCAAAAAAAGGGCGACCTGATCATCTGTAGGGGCGGGTTTTACGGATAACATACAAGCCCAAACAGGTAACTTATGTAAACCCGCCCTGTTTCTGGAATTGCCTGAAAGAGGAAGGATTGCTTGTTTGATTATAGAGCGACATGATCGAGTTGAGTCGGGGGAGAAATGGTGTGTCACAGCTAATTTTATGAATTAACCATTAGCCCCGAAACCGGGCGCATGGCGCACGCCCGATTCAGATAGCGTGTGCCCTAAAATTGTGGAATAGATTGATGGTTAAATTGGGCGCACGGGGCGTCATCCGTGTCAACTTAAGAAGGGCGGGTTTATTCAAGTTATTCCTTGGGTGCTCCCATGTTATCTGTCAAACCCGCCCCTACATTCCTGATATTTTAAAGGGCGGGTTTAGTTAAGTTATCAGTGGGGCGCACGTCGTGGAAAAGGGCGCACGTCGTGGAAAAGGGCGCACGTCGTGGAAAAGGGCGCACGTCGGTGCGCCCCTACGAGAAACCTCGCCCAGCGCCAAAATACTGACGGTATAACTCACAACTCGGCGTCGCTTTATTTTCCTTTAACTTAATCAACCCTAAACTATCCGGATACTCGGGTTTGGTTGGGGATGGATTGAGAATAAATGATGGCGCGATCGCATTCATTCTACGCCGCAGTACCGACTGTAGATTCGCTTTGGTGACTTTTTCTCCCAAAGCCTTACTGAGTTGTTGCCAAAGCTGCGAACCCGCAATCCGCAGGTAACCCACCTCATACTCAAACTCTTGGGCGATGTCATAATAGCTCTTCCCCTGCCAACATTGTCGGAAGATCAGCTCTTGTATATCGGTTAAGCCTTTCGGTTTAAGGCTTTGATCGATAATGCTTAGGGCTTGCTCCACATCCATCATTTTGCTGCTCCTCCCCAAATACCTAACTTTTTCTAACAATTTATAACAGGTCAGTGTTGTAGACTATACGTTGATGTAAATGATTAGTCTCTTGATATCATGTTCATACAACCATTCAACGGCTATTGATCATTCATGTAACAAGTTGTTATAAAATCAGTTAACTAACCAAGTATCTAGGTTTTGGGCGAGCAATCGATTGTCTTGTCTGGCAATATCCCCATCGCTGTTATCGGGTTCGCCGTCACCTGTTCGGCATTTAAATTGGGATACCTCAATCGCAAGGAAGGGAACAGGCAACAGGCAACAGGCAACAGGGAATACACAATTTAAATGCGTTTTAGCTTAACTGAAACATTAGCTAAATAATTTTTACAATTTTTTCTGAAAATTTCAGATGAATAGCAACGTTAAAAGCCCTGTGCATAGTCCATTTTGTCAATTTTTATTTATAAAAATAAAATTACACATAAATTTATTTTTTCCCAACATATCACCCAAGACAGAGAACAAAGATAAAAAATATTTGATTTCGGTAAATTTGAAGAAATTATGAATACATTAATTATTTTAGCTGAAGTCAGTATTGTCATAATTATTTTCTTGGGTTTGATTTGGCTTGTGGGGAAGTTATCCAAGCTAGTGATTCAATACCCACTATTTAAGATCGAGGCGCAACAAGTCAAAATGATGCGTCGGAACATCACCGGATTGTTGCTCCTGACTGCCTTGGTGCTGTGCCTGGTGATTGTCGGTGTTAATGGTTTCCTGATCTATCAAGGGAAAGACTTACAAAAGTATACACTCGACCTGATTCGGCTTATTCCACCCAGATTTTGGCTAACCTTGGCAGTTGGCATGGCTCAAAGTCTTGGTGCGGTCATTTTAGCGGCGATCGCTCTAGCCTTGATCAAATACTGCCTCAAACTAGCGAACACTCGCGCCAAAAGTATAGACAGCAGTACCACTGATGATGAAAGTATTGATGCTTTTTTTAGCGAACTTTATAAACGAATCAAATGGGGGAGTTGGCTGTGGATAATCGGTTGCTGTAGTCTGTTTCTCAAGTTACCCGCCGTAATTTCTGACTATATTTTTGTCGCCCTACGCATCTATTTAATCATCGCGGTTGGATTACTCATCATTAAAGCAGCCGCCGCGATCGTGGATATCCTAGATGTTCTCAGTATCAGATATTCTAGCCCGGATAACCTATTAAGATTTTACGATCGCCTACGCCACCTAATCCCCTTTTTGAAGCGGTGTTTGGAATTAATTTTATACACTTGCATAGCGATATTGGTAACTCAGCAGATTCAATTAATCGCTAACTTATCCGATTTTGGGCTGCGAATTATCAAAATCATTACCCTGGTATTCTTGAGTCGGGTGTTTTATGACGTGGTTTATCTCCTGGCGGAAGAATTAGTCTTTAAAGAGAAACATTTGACCGAGAGGCAAAGAAGCAGACGCTTAACGCTGGTTCCTCTATTTCGTAGCTTATTGCAATACGCAATTTATTTCACCGTTGGGATTTCTATCCTGTATACTCTCGATATTGATCCAACTCCCATCCTAGCCGGTGCGGGTATTATTGGTCTAGCTGTAGGATTTGGCGCCCAAGAACTCATTAACGATATGGTTTGTGGCTTCTTTATTCTGTTTGAAAACTACTATTTAGTGGGAGATTATATTGAAGCCGGGAACGTGGAAGAGAAAGTTGTCGAGGGTACGGTGGAAGCAATTGAACTGAGAACCACCCGTCTTAGACATCCTAATGGTCAATTACAGATTATTCGCAATGGCGCGATCGGCTCAGTGATTAACTACTCCAAAGAATATATTTTTGCTGTTGTAGAAGTTTGTGTACCCTATAATGCCAACTTAGCCCAAGTCTATCAAGTCGTTGAGGAGCTCGGACAGGAGTTAAACACCAATTATCCCGATGTCCTCGAACCCACACAAGTTGAGGGTGTGGAAAGTCTCGGCGAGTCTAACTTGTTGTTGCGGACATTAACCAAGGTAAAGCCAGGAAAGCATATTCAAATCCAGCGCATTTTGCGGCAGATGTTTATGGATACCTTGCGTGAAGAAGGCATTCTATTACCGGCTCCGATTAAAAATGAAGAATAATTTATAGCAACGTAGGGGCACGGCATTGCCGTGCCCTTACCCGATATTTTAGTTAGGTTTTGTCCCTGAAACGAACCGAAAAAATTTACAAAAAAAATGGCATAATTTGATAGACAATTTATTCAGGTAATGTTAGAATATTTTCTGGTAATATAAAAAAACAACCAACAGACAATAGGAGACTATGTTAACGGAACTTCAAACCAAAAAATGGACAAGACTATTCCAAGTCTATGACGCCGATGGAAACGGTACAGTCACCCAGGAAGACTTTGAACTCATCTTCCAAAATTTAGCCAAATTCCGCAATTTGGAAGCCAATACACCCCAGTACGATCAACTCCATGCCAAGTTTATGGAGGATTGGGAGCATCTGCAAAAAGATGCCGACAAAGATAAGGATGGGAAGGTTCAGCTTCAGGAGTGGCTAGAACACGGCGATCGACGCATCCATGACCAATCAATGTACCAAACAGTTGTTGACCTTGCCAACCAAGTTTTCGAGTTATTAGACTTAGATGGCAATGGTGTCATTACGGCTAAGGAGTACAAAACAATTATGCAGAGTTGGCACGTTTCTGAAGATGTAGCGGCGGAAACCTTTCCTAAGTTAGATTTAAATGGTGACGGTAATATATCCAAAGAAGAATTAGTCGAATTAGTTCGACAATTCCATGCGAGCGATGATCCACAGGCACCTGGAAACTCCTTCTTTGGTCCTTACTAAATTCGGCTCTGAATAAGGGGTGTAGAGACGCGCCATGGCGCGTCTCTACAACATAGAATGACCTAGATTTAGATTCTATCTGTAATCATCCTAGAAAGTTTGCCATTATATAAAAAATTAAGAGGTTTCGTTGAAATGGAATTATATTCCGTGCGAATACTAAAAACAGAGGAAGAGAAGATTTTAGCCAAAAGGCTACTTTACGAAGTTTACGTGGAAGAGCAAGGTTGGATTCCACCCGTAGGCAATCCCTCCAATTTAAAAATCACAGAAAGTGTCTTGGGAAATATCCTGGTTGATGATTATGACTCGGTGTCAACACAATTTGGTGGGTTCTATGGTGAAAACATCATAGCGGTACTTCGTGTAATTCCTCGGCTTAAGGGGCGTTTAGAGGTAGAAAATTACACCCAATTACCACTATTTCTACAAAAAGATTGCCATCATGAATTTAATCGCTTGGCTATCGATAGAAGTTTTCGCAATTCTCCCATTTTTTTATTGATCATGGCAGCAGCAATCAGGTACATGATCGGATGTGAGTATAAGTATGTAATTAGTAGCGCTCCTTTTCCCGAACCCGGAAATCTTTATTGTAAAGTTGGTGCAACTCGAATCAATTTTCCTGAGTTCAAATATTATTTGCTTGACCAAAACATTGTTTCCCTAATTGTATTTTTTCTTGAGCAACTAAATAATTTTCAGCGATTATTTACAATTGTCGATAAATTCAAGCAAAAAGGGAAGGTCAAACCAATTGACGATAAGCTTGACTTGTAATGTCTTACAGTAAACGATTCTTCAATGAACCGCCAGAATGTCAACAACGCGATCACTTTATTCACCACTGGCAGCACGAACCTTATTAGTAAAGACGTTGCCGATAACGTCTCTACAACATAGAATGACCTAGATTTAGATTCTATCTGTAATCATCCTAGAAAGTTTGCCATTATATAAAAAATTAAGAGGTTTCGTTGAAATGGAATTATATTCCGTGCGAATACTGAGAACAGAGGAAGAGAAGATTTTAGCCAAAAGGCTACTTTACGAAGTTTACGTGGAAGAGCAAGGCTGGATTCCACCCGTAGGCAATCCCTCTAATTTAAAAATCACAGAAAGTGTCTTGGGAAATATCCTGGTTGATGATTATGACTCGGTGTCAACACAATTTGGTGGGTTCTATGGTGAAAACCTCATAGCAGTACATCGGATAATTCCTCGGCTGAAGGGGCGTTTAGAGGTAGAAAATTACACCCAATTACCCGGATTTTTACAAAAAGATTGCCATCATGAATTTACTCGCTTGGCTATCGATATAAATTTTCGTAAATCTCCCATATTTGTATTGATCGTAGCAGCAGAAATCAGGTATCTAATCAGATGCGGGTGTCAGTATGCAGTTAGTACCGCCACTTTCCCCGAACCTGGAAATCTTTATTGTAAAGTTGGTGCAACTCGAATCAATTTTCCTGAGTTCAAATATTATTTGCTTGACCAAAACATTGTTTCCCTAATTGTACTTTTTCTTGAGCAACAAGAGGATTTTCGGCGATTATTTACAATTGTCGATAAATTAAAGCAAAAAGGGAAGGTCAAACCAATTGACGATGAAATTGACCTGTGATAGCAAATCCGGCATATTTTTTCTGTGAGAATTGGAAACCTTAGGGGATACGGTAGGTAGGGGCACGGCATTGCCGTGCCCTCACCCGATGTGGCTAAATCAAAACAACTCCCTATTCCGGAAGAGTCTGAGAATCTAGATAAATTGTAGCCTCTAAAATTATCAAATTCGTGTCATTTTCTCAATCAGAGACTGATGTTGAGGATAAAGCTTAGTTAATTCCTCTCGTTTAGCCAACTCAAAATCATTAAAATCAAAACCGGGATGTACGGTACACCCCACCAGTGCATAAGATTGCGGATCATTCACCGTCGAGCCAAACCAACATCCTGCTTTGACTAAGGCTTGAAACACCTCACCCTCGTCAAAATTATCACCTAACTTGATCGGACAATAGTTTCCCGATTCCTCAATAACATGAACCGTTAGTGAACTCCCGGCATAAAAATGCCATAACTCATCGGAATCGAGGCGATGAAACGCCGAAAAATCAGTTCCCTCTAATAAAAAATAGATGGCGGTTGCAGAATTCCGAGAGTCTTCAAATCGTTTGGGTAGATTTTCGTGAGGTATTTCTTGCTCACAACGATAAGTTTCCTTGTAGTACCCTCCTTCTGGATGTTTTTCAAGTCCAAGCTTTTCAATCCAATAGCTAGCGTTTTTGGTTGACATAGAGTTTCTCCTTAGAAATCATAATTTTATCTGTAGGGGTATGGCAATACCCATTGGTGTCAACTTAAGGTAAAGAGATCGAGCGAGCGGGGGGTGTAGGGGCGGGTTTTACAGATAACATGGGAGCAGCAAACTGATAACTTAACTAAACCCGCCCTTCTCCCATAGCTGAAAATTAGAATGGGTAAGGGTTATGGCTTAAGTAAGTAGGTTGGGTAGTAAGTAGGTTGGGTAGAGCGAAAGCGAAACCCAACACCATTGTTAGCCTGTTGGGTTTCGTTCCTCAACCCAACCTACGAGGCTAAAATTGTATCGGGCGACTCTTATCATCAAGTGCCTGCCAAAACAGATTGATATCCTCAGTTTTGATCTGTTGCGCCATGCGATAAACCCCTGGTTCTATTGCTGTTTCCGTTGTCGCCAGTTTCACTAATCCTAGCAGTTGCATCGTGACAATGGGATCAATATATTCGGTTTTTACGCCTTTCTCATGCTTGGCAAAAAAGTTGATCACAAAGCCATCGGCTAACAGAACTAATCGTTTCGACTGCCCGTTAAACTGAATATGATAGATTGTACCAATATCCTGGTGAATGGATTTACGAATGGAAAGACGGCTTTTAATCTTACACCGAATCCATGCCGCTAAACCAGACGCCCAGGTATCAGGTTGGGCATCTTTCAACCCACTAATCTTGAGCAATTCAGGATATTGTTTAAGTTGGGCGACGAGAGCATCAGGTGTTTTCCCAGAAGCCAAAACTTGACGCATCACCTCCATGTCATCATCTGCAACAAAGCACATCTGTTGTTCATAATATCTCGTATACCCGGTCAACTGTTGCTGAATATCTATCGTCTTTTCGGAAAGAACCGCTAACAACTCATCCAGAAAAGCAATGGCTTTTTTAAATTCATAATCCTTGGATGAACCACTAACCAGGACAAGTTCATCAACCGGATTTTCATTGTTATTTCGGGTTAAAAAGGCATTGATGTCATACTCATCAAATACAGGTAACCCCGTCATCCCAATTATGGTATCAACATGGTTCTGAATCAGGCGCGTCACTTTTTTGAACGAGAGTACCTGTTCTGAGACTAATAACGTGACTTTTTTGGATAAATTGCCGTTACTAAAGAATTGACTCATCCCTTGTCCATTGGGCAAGAATTCCATTTTCTCTGCTACATACCCAGACTCCTGTCTGATAGAATCCCATAACTGATTCAATCTGTCCAGTTCTTGCCATAGCATCTCCAAGGAAATGTCTGGATGTGGGAACGAATTGGTAAAGACTAATTCCGTAAAGGAGGCGTAGGGGGAAGAGACTGAAAAGAACTCGCGCACGGATTTCTCAATCGTCTGGTTGTATACGTGCAGACTACGATTGCCAAAGGACAAGTCGATAATCACCGGTAAACAGTTGTCTTCCACAACATATCGACCCAAGTTTAAGTAATCAACTTTTATGGCTGCATAGGGAAACTTTTCGCTGTCAATTTCTCGATAAAAGGCGTGATCGACAATGTCTATGGCAAACACATTACTGGTGCTATTCTGCATTTCGGTAAGTTCTTCAACCAGTCGAGTACCGATTGCCCCATTGCCCCCAATAACCGCCACTTTACGGGTTTCAAATGTGGGCAATCCTAATCGACCTAATGCCGTTGATGTGGAGTCAATAATCGCTTGTGAAACCCCTTTTGCCTCAAAAATAGTCTTGATGTCATCCCGTGCGGTTGAGAGTACCGGAAGCAAGGCTTTTCCTTGATTCGATTCAATGGCTGCCAAGTCTCTGCGTTCTCCAGCCGCCGTTACTTCAACGGCACCAACTATTATCCTTTCATCCACAGCTTGTTTGAACAGGGAATGCCAAGGATGGCTGGAATCGTTATAAATTTGATAAATCAGAGGGATGGCATATCCGCCATCTTCATAAATCAAAAATTTGGTCTTTTCTTGGAGACAGCGTTGAACACTGCGAATTAGTTCGGTTTCCACTAAGGTTGTCATCGCACTCATATAGTTCCGATTCACGTTCGAGTCGTTATATAAGTCGGTAAATAACGCTTCATCCGCACTCAAAAGAAAAGAGGATTGCTTAAAGTCAAATCGGTATTGCATCGGTTCAATCGGATGTTGAATCATGCGTAAACATCGATAGCTTTGACTCGACACATAATCTAACATCCTCATGGTGGGCCAATTGCTTTCACCATAGGGAATGCCAATAAAGGCATCAATGGTAAATCCTAATGCCTCTAGGGTTTGTAACGTCATCACCACTTCATGGGTGCGATGATGAAGTACCAACAGATGATAGGGATTCTGCTGGTGCAGGCTGGATTTTTCCGGCAAATTTGCATAAATGTGCTGCTGAATCGGCATATTTATGCTTGATATCAAGTATTCAACCTGTTTGTGAACCGACTGTTGATCCTCGGCGATATCGATAAAAATATCAGCGGTTGTGGTTGAAGCGGCTTGATCATAATGTATGCCCTTTACTTGCCACTGAATAAAAAAGGTTTGCTGTTGTGAGTCGTACTGCTTATGCACAACTAAGCTTCCTCCTCGCCCTAAGGATTCAGGAGTCCCGATAATCTCAAATTGATCAGGAGGAACTTCTTCCAGTAGACGGTTATTCCCAATTTGGGAGAAGAGAGTATTCAAAATTATTGCCCCAGACGGCGTTCCGGGTTTCAGAACCGTTTCCAGGATGTCAGGAGTAGCAAAGAAGGCGAGATCAAGGTCTTCTTTTTCGGGGACGGTATCTAAAATTCGGTCAGACCCCGATAAGATGAAGTTATGTTGCTCCCTGATAATCAGCTTTTTCTCTAAGGGAATAATGCTGTCCGACTTATAAGCCTCTGCCGCCAGTTCTTCGGCTAAAAAATAAAGGTAGTCATTGGCGAGTTCTCGATCAAGCGTCATACAAATAATTCTGGGTCTCAGGTTTTTATTGATGTATCCAACATATTACATCCTATCCCTATCCCATAACGGTTTAATTAATATTTTTTTTACAAACAAAGCAAATTAGCTATAACTCAGACAAATCTTCCATAATATTGCACAAAAAAAGCCTTAAGTGTAAGATTATAATTGCCCTGAGCAACTTGATTGTTTTATTAACAAAAGTAAATGACAATGAACAAACATGATCTAATCCAAAAGCTCTCCTTGCAAATGCACCCGGAGGGAGGTTACTACTCTGAGGCATATCGTTCTAGCATGATGATTGAAACCGATCGAGTGGGGCAAAAACGGTCAGCTATGACTTCGATATATTATCTGCTCACAGACGACAGCCCAATCGATTACTTTCATATCAATAAATCCGACATAATGCATTACTTCCACGGGGGTTACCCGGTAACTTATTTGCTCATCCCTCCAAATGGAACATTGCAAAAGTGTAAACTTGGTCTGAATCTAGCCAATGGAGAAAAGCCCCAACTTTTGGTTCCCGGTGGTTACTGGAAAGCAGCCGTCTTAGAAGCCGGTGAATTTGGACTATTGGGAGAAGGTGTGGCACCAGGCTTTGATTTCCGGGATATGGAAATTGCCCAGTCTGAGGATTTCCGCCAGCGATTCCCTGATAGTTGGGATCAGTTAGCTCCCTATATTAAGCCGTAGTAGACGTAGATGGCATTTCGGAAACCTTAGTTATCTCCGACTGTAGAACTGTCGGAATAACTTTTTATGTCTTCAGAAAAAATCTCTTGAGAAAGCGCCTCCATTTTATGATGATCATTTTTGAATGTTTCTATCTCATGGCTAAAGTTAGGATCATCCTTTATTGTTTGGATCTCATCGGAAATATGTTGATCGAACGCTGCACGAGTTTTCCAGGATGTACGATTAGGAAATTCTTTTTCTAGATGAGCAAAAGAATTATCTTTTTCGACCCTAATTTCACGATCAATAAGCGTTCGATAATGTTCAATCGCTTGTTGGAGCGCTTTTTGATGAAGTTCATCGCGAACTTGCGGCGTTATCTCTATACCCAATTGTTCCAACATTTGAATTAATTCCTGATAGAATTTCTGCTCAAATTCTGGCTTGCCAACCAGATAATCCTCTACCACAATTTTTAACAATTCTTCCTTGAAGGTTAAAAACCTGACGCGAGATACACATTGGCTGATAATACGATCAACACTATTTGTATTGGCGGAACCACTCAGTGAAGTTGACAAGTTTGCACTTCTTTGCGCCATAGAAACACCCCAATCTTGATTGCCTATTGGTGGGAAAATTGTTTCTAACAAATCAATTATTTGATGTTCCCGTTCTATTTCGGCTGTTACTTGTTGTTGTAAATTATGAAGAGCATGAATGGCTTGATCCAGCTTAGCTATATTTTCGGATAATTGTTCTGACTCATCAGCCTGAGCCATAGCATTTAGAATCATTCCTATGGGCAATGTAATCGCCGTCAAAACCCAACCGGCTGGACTGAGAAAGTCCCCAAAAGCTATAACTTTAGAAGCAATGCTGAAAGCACGAATAGATGCTGCCAGAGATATACCCAGCGCTCCTAACCCGGCAACACCATCTAAAAGAGCTAAAGCCGTAGTGACATGTTGTAAAGTTTCAATAACTGGTGCAAGATCTGTATCTAAAGATACAACTCCTTGGGTTTGGAGTTCTTGTATCTTTGTACTTAGTTCTCTTGAATTATATTGTAGTTCAAGCTCCTGTACAATCTGCTCAAGTTGCTGTGAAGATGGATTGGAGGCTCTTATCGTTTTCCAGATTATGGAAAAGCTATGAAGATGGCTTACATGGTAACCAAAGTCTGTATGAGTCGTATCAAAGGAGATGGACAAACTTTGGAAACTGTTTTGTAAAGTTTGGTACTCTTGTTGCTTTTGCGCGTACTCAGTTCTTTTAGCCCTTAATGCATTATAAGACTCTCGTTGTACATCACATATCCCAACACAAAGACCCGCCTGATCCATACCCTCTCTAAACGTATTAAACTCTTCGCTAAGGGAACCGCCCGCTAAGGCATTTACAGCCGTTAAGGTTGTATCTACGGTAGTCGAGATGATCTGCTGTTGCATGTTCAATAATCCCCTACCAAAGTCGTCACTACTTTTGCCCGAACTAGACATTTTAAACCCCTAAAAATTAAAGCATTTTTTGCCGTTAAACCTGTTTAGCGCTCGGTGAGATTCTCTTGTATATTGGAGTTCCCCAATCGTCAAGCACAACATAACCCTCTGAATCTAGTTCAGGCTCGTGAAATAAGCAATTTCCTTCAGCGTCTTTTTTCAGAAAGAGTCCTTTTTTTGATTTTTTGAATTCTAGAACAGGAGGGGCAAATAAGGGGGAACCATCATGCTCCACAATTTCTCCATTCCTGTGCCTGAGTAATGGAGAACATACAAGCTCCCCTTTGGTATCGAAAACAAAATCTTGCGTTTGGGGGTCAAGCACTGGCCTTGGATAGACATATAACCCTATAGAGGTTCTCAGTATCCCTCTTTTCTTATCTTCTAAAGGTGAAATAAATACAGGTTTACCGTTTGAATCCTTAGCCAGTTTGCCTGTTCTCAAACTACGAAGAGCGATCGGCATTGGCTCAAGACTTTGAACCACATCTCTTAACCTGAATGCTGGACGATAAAGACTAGGGAGAGCTTTACCTCGATAACTGTCAATTGGAAAACACTTTTTCTTGTATACAACTTGTCCCTTAGTGAAGCCACGTCTTTCAACCAAGGCTTGTAGTCCTGTTTCCCCCCAGTCTATGGACAGATTAATTTCGCTGATCATTAACCGCTCAGCCAAAGATTCAGCTCCCTCAACCAACGTTGTGATTGCCTTGAGTTCACGGTGTTCCGGGTAGAGATAGATGGCATGAACATTGAGTAATCGTTCAGATAAGAAGGGATGCAAATGTTCATATTCAAGTGATATATTTTTCGGGATATAGTCGGGAACTGACTCATCAAAAACACTTAATATCATACTCCCTGCTATGTTTTTGTCGCACTCTATAACAAGCAAGTATGTGAATTTTAAGCAGAGCTTGTTATAGACAAAATATTTGAAATTAAAATCCGGTTTAACTTTTAATTTTAGATGGGATTGCTTTCGACAACTCTCTTCTGAATAGGACTTCCATAAAAGAGCAAGTTGATCGACATCGTTCTGGGTTGCTTCTCTACAACTGTATTCCATGATCTCTAAATAACCTTTTTTTAGGTTTGACAATTCTAGAACATTTGAGCCAGGAATTTGTTTTCTATCCCGGCTCGAAACTTGAACTTTTATTTTACTTGATTGAGATAAAAACTTGTTTTTGTCCCTGGCAGAGATAAGCCTCTATCCTCAAAAATGAGATCTCCTGAGCAATTCGATGGGTATATTCAGGTCTATTGAAATCTGCTCCAGAGTCAAATCAAGCTGAGATTGCTGATTGGCATTGACATAGTTAACCTTGTCTTGTGATGAAATACTCTGGTTCAGAGCCTGCCACAACCTGATCACCTCTGACTCTACCTCATTCTCAGTTTGCCAGTGTGTTCGGTTCTCCAAGCTGCTGTTTCCCGTTATCCTGTTCCAAACTCTACTTGTTTTTACCTTAGTGTGATTTTCTTCATAATCTTGTCTGAGTTGTTCTATTTCACCGACTAACTTTTGTTTCATCAGTGATTTCTGATCAGGGGACAAAGACATGGTAATGCCAAGAATGCTTATCGATTGCGTAAATCGACATTCTACTAAAAAATCTTGATTTTCATCTTTTTCCAGATAATCTTTTTCCAGCCACCACTCATGGAGTAACTCCCATGTACCCTGAACAATTTCTTGTGTGCAATCAATGTCACGCCGCACTTTTTGCAGGTTTGATTCCAAATCGCTAAAAAGCTTAGCCAGACTATCCGTGAAACCAATACCTATGTCTCGAAGTGCATTGTAGCGTACTTCCGCTGTAGACGAGGTATCTAAGGCAATTGTCTGCTTGGCTGTAAAGATTCCAAATGCATTTTGAATCTTGTGGAAATTTTGGGAATCTTGAGGGCTTATAAAATTTAACTGACCATTCGGTAGATGCGACTGTTCAGCTACTATCCGCTGATACTCGCCAATGACCAGTTCATATATGCTTTTTACATCAGATTTAACGGCTCCTGATGCAGATGAATCCGATGCTCCTATTACTTCAACAAGTGCTTTTTCTGTATCAGCTTGTATAGTTGTCAAGCCTCTTGTTAACATCTCTCTGCCGTTTTGAGCATCTGGACTGTTTCCGTCTATCTCTATTTGAAAATAATGGGCGACCTCATCTATTTGAGCGGCGGAACAACCAGCCATAGCTAACTGAAGATATTTTGAAGTCTCTTGGACTAACCTTGTTGAAGCTTGTAATTGCTGTTTCATGTCTTGAACGTGTTGGATGCCTGTAATAAAAGATCTCAACCCAAACACACTCGACACAAGGCTACCCATTTGCAACGCTGAACCGACGATTTTCTGGACAACCCTCACTTTGCTGATCACGGCCGATGGAATTCTTTGCCGTATTCTTGCACCAATGGTATCTATCTTCCCTTCAACGACTAAATCGGGATGATAAGCGCTGCCTGATGATGACGGTGCTGTGGAGTGCCGGATTCTTGTAAATTGTTTGAATGAGAAAACCCCCACTTTTAGTAGAATATCTCCCGATGCCAGTCCGATAAATAGACGATCGGCTTCTATTGTTTCTGGGTCATCGTTTTGATTTCGATCTAGCGGCTCTTGCGCCTGGATATTCACCCAGGTGTATTGTTGCGGTAATTGCCGTTGTATGTTTGTGATGATAGTGGCTATCTCCTCATACAGATCCTCTATCCGTTCTAACCTTCTAGAAAAGATAGACACATCGTCATAAACAAGTCTCATCCCTGCATTCAACTTATCAATTGTCCGGCTCATTTCTATCGTTTGGTGATGAAGACGATGAGCTTCTAGTGACGCTTTAGTAAACGCGGTTAAATCATCTCCATAGTTCAGATAGTCGTTACCCAGAACCTCTTTGGCTATTTCATTGCTAAGGGATAAAAGGTCTTGAGTTGTCGTGATTACATCTACTGCTCTACCCCCTACTCTCACTAGGTTAGTCACTGTACCCGATCTCGCTAGACGAGTACTCACTTGAATTAAGTCTTGTGCAGATTCTGCTAGCCGAGATGCAATGTTAAATCCCCTGAATACACTGACCATATCTTTTCTCTTTTCTTTCTTGCATTAACCCAAGTTGGTAGCTAGACGGATTATAGAATGACTATCCCAGCCCTTGTCAACCTGACGAGGCATTTTACTAACATTTTATAACATTTTATAACATCAAGATGTTGTAACAGGTAAGTTAATCCTATTTTTACTAACATTTTCTAACAAAAGCCGTCTTGCTGGAGAGGGCGTATCAATCCTAAGATGGGAAGTTGACAAAAACAAAGCGCGATGGGGTTGGGTTGAAGAACGAAACCAAGCCTACTTGCGTTGATAGTGAGTTAAAAAGGAGAAAAATCCCATGCCACATCCATTACTTGAAGTAGTACAACTTTTAAAAGAGGGGAGTGTTCGTACTGCTTATCATCTGCTGCATAGTTTGAACTACGATCGCAAGACGCAAACGAAAGAGTATGTGTTTGCGGATGCATTGAAGAAGAAGTTTGACGTTAACTATATCGAACAAGCCAACGTTTACCTGGGAAAATATGAGGATGAAGAAGACTCCAAGATTGACATCTTTGATGCTCTGGCAAAGGTACCCGTTTTCACCTATTCCTACCAGATTGGGAATCCATTACTCGCTGAGTATATTACCGAAAGTGGGTTAGCAGACGTGGCTTACATGGATTTGGGTTTAAGTAAAGGCAGTCAAGCCATCGCTGTGATGAAATTGGTGGCTGAAAGTGATCACCCACCGGAGAAATTTACTGTCATTGGTTTAGAACCTGTTCCTGCCAGTTTAGACGCCGCCGAGCAAGCCATTCGGGAAGCCGGAAAAGCGCTACCCTTTGCGGTGGATTTTGTCGGAATTGATAAATGTGCCGAAGATCTCTCCTGGGAAGAATGGCAAGACTTACGACAGCGTTTTGGCGGCAAAGTGACGATAAATGCCGCCTATTCTCTCCATCATATCGTCAGTGAACCCCATGAAGGAGATGAACGCGATCGCGTGCTGCGCCAACTGTATCTGTTGAATCCTCTGGGGTTTGTGTTGCTAGAAGGGAATGCTAACCATAATATTGATGAATTTTTTCAACGGTTTCAAAACTGTTGGGATTTGTACGGCACCTGCTTCGATATAGTGGATGCGGTGAATGAATTAACGGATGCGGAAAAAGTAGCGTTGAAAGTCGGCTTTTTTGGACGTGAAATTGAGGATATTCTGTCTGAAGATGAAATGGCAAATCGCCATGAACGCTTAGAACCGTTATCGGTTTGGGTTGAGCGGTTTGTGCGGGCAGGGTTCTACTTGAAAAAGAAAATTCCCAACATACCTCCTGTGAATCATCCAACCTTAGCCGTGCGTCAGTACAGAGGCTATGTGGGTGTGGAATATAACCACCGTACCATCGTTGGGGTTCTAGCCGCCCAAGTGGATAAATATAGCAAGGTGTGAGACTCGAAGGGTAAACGCCCAATACGGTAGGGACACGATACTATCGTGCCCTAATCCAAGGATATGAAAGGATTTTACTAGATTTCTTTGTATTTGCTCCACATCCATCATTTTGCTGCTCCTCCCCAAATACCTAACTTTTTATAACAATTTCTAACAGGTCAGTGTATTAGAATGTGCATCGAGATAGCTGACTGATGTATTTATATTTATGTTCATACAACTTTTACACAGTTATCGGGTCTTAATTTAATAAGTTGTCAGAAAATACGTTAAACTATAAAAAAATTAGGGTTTTGGGCTGGAAATTGATTGTTGAGTCAGGCAATATTCCAGTAGCTGTTATCGTTCGCCGTCAAAAACTGAAGTGTTTTTCAGGGGACACCGAGTCCTGAGCGAAGCATCTATTGAGATTTTTTACGCTGCTATCGTGCCGTTTTCTAAATGATCGATTTTGTGCTGTGTGTGCGGATCACGTCAGCGTTTACATTACCGTGAACGACTGAACTGTCAGCATTATTTTTTCAATTTAGTTTAAACAATGCCAGATGATTAGCAAAATCCCAACACATACAAATACTACAGCTTGGCAAGTTTTGTTCGTGGGAAATGACCCCGCAATCGTCCAACAGATTCAAGCCATTTTCCTGGATAATCAGAATCCACAGGCATCGCTCATTCGGGTGAAAAGTCTTCATGCAGCCCGAGAACGTTTGCAACAAGAGAAATTTGATATTATTGTATTCGATTTGTGTCTGATATCAAGGGGAAAGAAAACAGAAGGCTTGCAGGAGAGCGAAGGGTATGATTATCGTTTAGAAGAACAGGATACTAGCCCAGCACAGTGGCTGGATGCGATCGCGCGACTTCAGGAGTATAGTGGAGAAAGCCCAACTCATGCCGAAATTCCCATTGTTGTCCTCGGTGCGGCGGAGGATGAAGCGTTAGCATTTCAACTGATTCAAGCCGGGGTTCAGGATTATTTAATTAAAGGAGAATTCGATAATTCCCAACTTATGCGCTCCCTGCGCTATGCGATTGCCCGTCAACAGGTGCGGAATCAGGAAAATCAAGGAGTAGAGAAGAAACAAAGATGGGAAGATAAGGATGAATTTTACCACTCTCTCATCCCTAAATTTAAATCCCTGATTCCGGACGAAAACGGAAACGGACAATATACTCAACCACCATCAAATCAATTAGAGTTCGCCTGTCAATGCGACGCGGATAAAATTAGCGAAAATTTTTCAATTCTTGCTCCACCCCTACGACTACCAGACAATCAACAGCAGCGTTTCTTTAACCTTTCCATGAATCTGCTCTGTATTGCTGGGTTTGATGGCTATTTTAAACAGTTAAATCCAGTTTGGGAAACGACATTGGGTTACTCTATCTCGGAACTCTTGAGTCAACCTTATCTGAATTTTGTCCATCCCGATGACCAAGATGCCACTCAACGGGAAGCACAAAAGCTGATCAATAATAGCGTTTCCACAATTAACTTTGAGAATCGTTATCGCTGTAAAGATGGCTCCTATCGCTGGTTCCTCTGGAGTGCAACGCCAGTAGTAGAAGAAGGGTTAATTTATACCGTTGCTCATGATATCACCGCCCGCAAACAGACCGAAGAAAAATTACACCTGCTCGAACGGGCGATCGCGGCGGCGAGTAATGGTATCGTGATTACCGATGCTCAAGCCCCTGATCATCCCATTGTTTACGTCAACCCGAGTTTTGAGCAGATGACGGGTTACTCCCCAGCCGAAATTCTCGGTCATAATTGCCGTTTCCTCCAGAGACAAGACACCCATCAACCCCAATTGCAGGAAATACGCCAAGCCCTCCAGGACAAACGAGATTGTCATGTCACCCTGCGAAACTATCGGAAAGACGGTACACTATTTTGGAATCCCGATGACCTAGATTCTATCGTCGATGAAATTCAGAGGTATGGATTTTGGAGTCGAGAGATAGAATATGTGAGCAAAAAAGGACGGTTATTTTGGGGAAATTTAGCTGTCAAGCGAATTCAAGTGGCGGATAAAACCCTCCATTTAGTCCGCGTCACCGACATCACCCCCCGTAAACAAGCAGAATCCTTAGCTTCATTGCTGGCAATATTAACCCCGCCCGGATGTATATCCGTGATCTTTTGCAGCTAATTTACCTCTACGGTCAATTTTATCCCATACCACCTCAGGAAATTCAAGACTATATTGTTGAGAGAGAACTCGATTTTATTGAGCAAGACTTTGTAAAATTATTAAATTCCATGCAAGAGGGAGCGGCAAGAATTCAGGGCATCGTTCAATCTCTGCGAAACTTCTCCCGTTTAGATGAATCGGACTACAAAAAAGCTGATATTCACCAAGGTATCGAAAGCACCCTGATGATCTTACAACATCGCCTGAGAAAACAGCCGAACCGAGCCGCGATTCGGGTGATGCGAGAGTATGATGATCTGCCCTTAATTAATTGCTATCCTGGAGAGTTGAATCAGGTCTTTATCAATATTTTGAGTAATGCAATTGATGCTTTAGAAATACGGATGCAGCAGGATACAAACTTTATTCCTAAGATTCGGATTTGTACCGATTTTATCACAGTTCAGAGTCAACAGGATATCAATAAAATTATTATTCGGATTACCGACAATGGTGTAGGGATAGATCGTCAGATTAAATCGCGCATATTTGACCCGTTTTTTACCACCAAAACCATTGGTCAAGGCACAGGATTAGGTTTATCGGTTGCCCACACCAGTATCGTGGAGCGACATAAGGGTGAGATTCATTGTAAATCGTTATTAGGGCAAGGTACAGAGTTTGTGATTGAGTTACCTGTGTGATTGATCATTGGTCATACTCGCTCCCGAAAAGAAGCAAGCTATATCATTTGCCATTGTAGTTAGTAATTTTTTTTGATCAAAGACAGATTAGGTTGAGGAAAATTCACACAAAATCAAACATTTTACAACACCAAACTCGGTGATTCAGGGTTATGATATTATTAAGGATAGTTTAGGTGTATTGGCTTCTAAAGATTTGGTATTTAAATCTTTAGGAGCTAGTTTATTAAAGAATAATAATAGTTGGAGAGATAAGAACTGTGGTAGAGACGTTCCGCCGGAACCTCTCTACCATAAGATGTGTCCTAACCGCTATGGCGATTGCTATATAAGAGGGCACGGCAATGCCGTACCCCTACCACCCTCTGATTGCAAGTCGAGGTGTTGCCTATTCCCACCACAAGACTTATTCAGCAGCCCCTAATCAAGCCGCAGGTAAGAGCGATCGCGACAACACCACACTCTGATAATACTGTTGTAACTGACGGGTTGCGGCTGACCAACTCCACTGTTCGGCTTCCGCCCTGGCGTTTTCTCGTAAGGTTTCCCGTTCGGTTTGTTCCTGGAACAGACGTTGAGTCGCTGCGATCGCGCCTTGTTCATCCCTCGGGTCAAATAGGTAGCCGTTTACCCCATCGGTGACAATATCGGGAATTCCCCCAGAACGCGCCGCCACCACGGGACACCCCGCCGCCATTGCTTCGAGTAAAACTAATCCCAAAGTTTCAGTGCGGGAAGGGAAAATAAACGCATCCGCCGACGCAAAGGCAGAACCTAAGGCTTCACCCGTCAGATACCCGACAAAATGGGTAGGGGTTCCAGCAAAATGTTTTTCCAAGGCGCTGCGATGAGGTCCATCGCCCACTAATGCCAAACGCGCACCGGGAATCGATTCCAGAACTGGCTTAATCCGGTCAATTTCCTTTTCCGCCGACAAACGCCCCACATAAAGCAGCAATGGGCTTTCCGGGTGTCCTTGGGACAAGTGCGATCGCATCTCGGTTGACGCCAAACTGGGACGAAATGTCTCCGTATCTACCCCCCGTTGCCACAAATCCAATCGTTCAATCCCGTGCCCTCTCAATTCCTCCACCATCGCCGTCGAGGTACATAAATTAAGCTGGGCTTGGTTGTGATTTGCCTTAATTAATTCCCACATCACCGGTTCTAACATCCCTAACCCATAATGCTGAAGATACTGGGGTAAATGAGTATGATAGGACGCGATTAAAGGAATTTGCATCGCTTTAGCATAATAGAGTCCCCCTAACCCTAATACCGCCGGATTCACCACATGAATTACATCCGGCTTAAATTCAGCTAACGCTATGCCAATCGCGGGTCGAGGTAATGCCAGTTTCAGTTCGGGATATAAAGGTAATGGAAAAGCCGAAACGCCATAAATTTTGGCACCTTTGTGTTCTGTGAGTCCACCATCTGGACAGATTACCAGAACCTGGTCACCATTGCGTTGTAAATGGTCAACCGTGTGCCGCAGTCGCGTGACAATCCCATCAACTTTAGGCAAAAAAGTTTCAGTGAATAAGGCAATTCGCATAATCGTGTGACTGTGTGCGGAGTGGTATTGCAAACGGTAGGAGGCAGGAGGCAGTGGTTCGACAGGACTTCGGCGTGAGCGCGGACCCCTGAGCCTGTCGAAGTTCAGTCGAACGCTCACCAACCAGGTAGGAGGGTTGTTACTGGTATAGGGTCTCAGCCATTATATCTCTGTCCTGAGAAGACCCTCGCTTTCAGCGATGGGATGAATCAGGACATTGTTGATCCTGGATGTAAACCTTAAGCCTTTCTATTGTAACGCCACCGCAGCTAGAGACAAAATAAGAACCCGTCAATAAAACCCTTTTCTTGTAAACAGAAGTTAACATGGGTTCAAATTCTCGCCACATCGTCTTAGATGATGTGGCTTTTAAATTGGCAATCAGGTTGCTCAATAACTTGTGGGGCGGATAAGAAAGGAGAAGGTGTACATGGTCTTCTTCTCCATTAAACTGAAGGACTTCTGACTCCCAACTGCTCGCTACAGACTCGAACACCTCTGACAACCTTACTAACATCTCTTTTGTGAACACACTTTTGCGGTATTTGGACACAAATACGATATGTACAGTGAGGTTGTATACAGCTCTGCGAGTCCTTTTGTATGTTGTTTCTGGATGCATTGACAATAGACGACTAAAATGATACTGTTAAAATAACACATCGACGGGTCGAGACGATGCTAGTTTACGAATTTAAGGTAAAAGCCTCTAAAGCTCAACTTAGAGCTATAGATGAAGGAATAAGGATATGTCAGTTCATTCGCAACAAATGCTTGCGATACTGGCTAGACGCTCCTAGAGAGGAAAAGGTTGA
>NZ_JAVJQN010000056.1:0-7965 GCF_040218245.1 Coleofasciculus sp. E1-EBD-02
TTTACATCTATTTGAGGTTGAACTTTAGAGCCACTTTGCTGCACAACATGAGTCAACTCATGCGCCGTCAACTCATTATTCCCCGGAGATTTCCCCGCCCCAAAATAAACATCACTCCCATGAGTAAACGCCTGAGCGCCCGACTCCCGATTCATTTGGACCGCTTCACCACCCGTATGCTCCCGCACACCACTAAAATCAGCCCCAAAGCGCGGTTCCATAAATCCTCTCACGCCCTCCGATAACGGAGAACCCGATCTCAGTTGGACACCAATCACCCCCATCACCCCCATCAGATCTGGAAACGAGCGCAATCAATTACGCCTGTGGTGCAAAGGCAAATTGATCCGCGTGTACAGATGCGCCAGATGATACAACGGGCGCATCAAATAGACGGAAATCAAGCATCTGGGGATTTAGAGAGTCGTTTGAATGCGTCTAAGGGGGGAGGTTCTCCCTTATCCGAGGACGTGAAAGGATT
The DNA here is from genome assembly GCF_040218245.1 of Coleofasciculus sp. E1-EBD-02. Classification (NCBI taxonomy): domain Bacteria; kingdom Bacillati; phylum Cyanobacteriota; class Cyanophyceae; order Coleofasciculales; family Coleofasciculaceae; genus Coleofasciculus; species Coleofasciculus sp. E1-EBD-02. The sequence continues at coordinate 482 of NZ_JAVJQN010000056.1, forward strand.
TATGGAACCGCGCTTTGGGGCTGATTTTAGTGGGGTGCGGGTGCATACGGGTGGTGAAGCGGTGCAGATGAATCGGGAGTTGGGGGCACAGGCGTTTACTCATGGAAGTGATGTTTATTTTGGGGCTCTTAAGGAACCGGGAAATAATGAGTTGATGGCGCATGAGTTGACTCATGTTGTGCAGCAGACAGGTGTTGTGCAGCGGCAGAATCAGAAACCTCAGAAACCGGCAATCAATTTAAAAGAAGTACCGATTCTGGAAGGGATAGCACCTAAGAGTGATGTATTGAGCCATCTGCAATCCTTGGGAGGAACTACTGGTCATGATTCCTCGGTTTACCGCAAGGAGATTCTTCAGTTTCAACGGGAAAATTCGGCTGATAAAATTGTAGCTTCTCAGCAACAGGTTTTGGAGGAACCAAAGGCTGTAGATATTCAGAAAAAAGATAACTCCCACACCCTGAGAAGGTGTATCTCTGGATGTACTCCCCAAACAACTTTTAAGAAGGGGGAAATACTGGGTGTCTCTTCTGGAAATACAGAGGGTTGGGTGGTTGGACTAATAGGAAATAATCAGCGGAGTTTTCCTGATGCATTGAAAGTTGAATATCAAGAACAAAAAGGGGAACGAGATTATTTTACTATTTTGGAAGGACCCTGGGAGGGAACAAAAGCAAGCCTGAAACCAGGATACCTTGGTTTGACAAATTGGGGAGGAGCCGTAGCGGTAACTTTTAATGAAAAAACTGGGATATTAGATTATGGTGGTGGCACTGCCAGAGCAACAATAGATACTAATCCCAACGATCCGAGTGCTCCTAAAATAGCCCTTGATAGAGAATATTCTCTTCGGCTTCCTGATCACCCTCATGCTGGGGGTGATAATTACGGAAATTATGCCAAAACGTGGTTTAGAATTGAAGGTGGACCCCAAGGAGATGAGTATTTACACCGTGGAGACGTTTCTTGGGGATGCGTAAGTGTTACAGATAACAGTTGGCCATCTATTTACAAACATCTAATTAACAAACGGAGTGGCACCCAACATATAGGAACAATTAAAAGAATCAACCACTAATAATGATGTTTTATATCAAAAAGTTTATGGTGAACCGAATCATTTTTTTGCTTTTATGCCAGGCTATTTTAGGTTTGCTATCTTGTAGCACTCAACGTCCGACAATCATATTGAGTACTTCTCCACAGGCAATGCAGGTATCAAACCATTCACAAATGCCAATCTCAGAGCCTTCCCAACTGTTTCCTATCAGTCAGAATGGTAAGTGGGGTTATATTAATTCTACGGGGCAAATTCTTATCAAGCCCAAATTTGATGAAACTGGTCAGTTCTCTGAAGAACTAGCAACCGTCAGAATAGGTGATAAGTGGAGTTATATCGATAAAACTGGACAAATTGTTATTGAATCTGATTTTGATTCTGCTTATAGCTTTTACGAAGGATTAGCTGCTGTAGATATTGATGGCAAGATGGGCTATATCAATAAGACGGGTAAATTAGTTATTCCTCCCCAGTTCGATTTAACATATAGGTTCTCTGAAGGGTTGGCTGCTGTAGATATTGATGGCAAAATGGGCTATATCAATAAGACGGGGCAAATAGTCATCAAGCCTCAGTTTAATGAGGCTAGGGAGTTTTCTAAAGGGCTAGCATTGGTGAGACTCGATGGGCGAGTAAGCTATATCAACAAAATTGGGCAGATAGTAATCAATCCATCTTCAAATTTGGTTAGGGAATTCTCTGAAGGATTAGCTGCTGTCAGAGTTGGAGACAAAGTAGGCTACATTGATACAACTGGTCGGATAGTTATTGAACCCCAATTTGATGAAGGTTATGACTTTTCTGAAGGACTTGCAGTTGTCGCAACTGGTATGATCTCTGCTGAGAGCAAACCACCAAACATGACTAATGTCAAATGGGGCTATATTGACAAAACTGGGAAAATGGTTATTGATCCACAGTTTAAGGAGCGACCTATTAATTTCTCTGAAGGGTTGGCAGCAGTAAAGATTGAGGATAAGTGGGGCTATATCAACAAAACTGGGCAGATAGTTATAGAACCCCAGTTTGATTGGGCTAGTATCTTCATCGAAGGGCTGGCATGGGTAAAGATTGGTGAAAAGCAAGGCTATATTGACAAAAAGGGAAAGTATGTCTGGAATCCCACAAACTGACGAATTATGCAATAGTTGAGGGCTCCATCACAGCCTCAATTGGTCGTAAATTTTGAGTAAATTGACATGGATTCTTTAAAATCATTATATCCAGAAATTAGAGAGGTTTTTCAAAACTCAATTCCCAATTTTTGGACAGAATTGAAGGTGGTACTAGCCAAATTGTTTGAAGAACCAATGATTCCAGAGGCGATATTACCATTAGCTTCCTGTCAAGCTGTTGATGGAGAAGCCAAAGAGGCTATTCATGTTTGTGCTGCACTTCTAGCTCTGGGTCTATGCCTACGCATTTTGGATGATTTGGAAGATCAAGATCGAGATGGACAGCTATGGAAGGAGGTCGGCGCCACTAGAGCTTGGAATTATGCTTCAGCTATTCATATTCTTTCCTTTGAAATCCTGAGCAAAGCATCTCTTGAACCCAAAATATTTCACAAAATTAATCAGTCCTATATTGATGCCTTTTTTCGTATATCAGTAGGTCAGGATAGAGAGCTAGTTGGAACTACTCGAACTGTTGAAGACTATTGGTTAACCGTAGAAATGAAAAGTGCTGGCTTTGTGGCTACAGCTTGTGCTACTGGTGCTATGGTGGGAACAGATAACCCTGAACTGATTCAATCTTGTGGTGTTTTTGGTCATCATCTGGGGCTTGCTCTACAAATTCTTAACGACATGGAATCCATTTGGCAACCTGATGGTATAACTGACTTAAAGCAGGGAAAAATTACTCTCCCTTTGCTCTATGGGTTGGAATCTCATCACTCAGAACGAGATGAGCTATTGTCCCTAGTGACAGACAATGAAATCGCTACTCATGCAGAACGAATCAAAGAAATATTAGACAAAATTGACACGAAAAGCTTCTTGATATGGGCGGCTCTAAAAGAACGGGAACAAGCCTTAGAAGCTATAAAAATTTGTCCCAATGCTGAGGGAAGAGAAGTGCTGGAATCCTATATAACCGGGATGTTTGGAGATATTGATTTATTACTGGAAACACCAGAAGATGACAAGACTTAACCCAAATCACCAAATCTTTGCCATCAGCAATCTGAAACCGAGTAACTCTGGAACACCACTAACCTCTTCCGGATTCTCCAAGATTTGAACCTCTTGATTCGGGCGATAGATATAAACAGTGCGATTTTTGCGATCAATCAACCAGCCTAGAGATACACCATTCTCTATGTATTCCTGCATCTTCGTTTTCAAACTACTTAAAGTATCACTCGCCGAGCGTAACTCAATCACACGCATCAGGACAAATCGGCGCAAAAGATGCTTTTTCCGCTTCAGTCAGAGCATTCCACCGTTCTGTTTTAATCCAAGATGCATCAGGCGTTCGCGAAGCGTCTCCGTAGGAGAATCGCGTAGCACCATTAGGAAGCGTAAATCCTGCACTAGAGTCAAAACCCTTTCCCTGTACCATCAAGTTCCGCCCAAATACCAAGCTGTACAGCCAGATTAAAATTGCGGTTTCCAGTATCTGAAAAAGCAGGTGGCATAATCACAACATCTCCAGCCGCAGTACGTTCGATACGCAAGTCTCGATTGGCTTGGCAAAAAGCATAGAACTCCTCGCGAGTCATTGGCGCGATCGCGGGTAGCGAAATCCTTAAGGGAGTGGTTTCAGTTTGGATGAGTAGAGTTGTGGTCATAGCAATATTCTCTTCCGCTAAGACGTGCACCTTCCATAATTGGTCGAGATGTCCTGTATCAAATGCAATTATGGGTCAAGGCGGATACTGCGATCGCTTCTCTAGCACCAGCTTACCCTGATCGCCTGTGCAGATTTTCCCTTGATAATTGACTATAATTGTATAACTCCTCAAAATGGTTGAAGCAATTTGCTTGGGATAAGTAAATCATCAGGCAACTGAGGCGGTATCATGGAGTATAAACCTATACAAAAGAAAAATTTATCCTGGACTCCAACCACGGTACAGAAAAAGGGTAAAAGTCCAGGTAAAATGGGGCATTTTTCAATTCAACCCAAGTCAAACCTGTCATCTGCCCCATCCCAAGAAATCGGGGAATATTCCAGAGCCTCAGCCGATAGACTCGCCGCCAATGTAATGCGAGGAATCCAAGCCAAGGAACAGGAGCAAGCCGAAGAGTCAACGCTACAGCGTAAATCTGAATCACCCTGGGCACCAACGTTTGATGCCCCCCCACCCTTAGCACAAAGCCCTGCTTCCCAACTAAAAGGTGCTTTTGCCCCAGTATCAGAAAACCCGATTCAACGACAATGTGCTGATTGTGCCAAGGAAGAGGAAGAACAGGCGGGAGAAGCAGGGAAAGACTTAGAGGAAATTGGCATTCAAACGAAATTGACCGTAGGAGCGCCAGGAGATCCCTACGAGCAAGAAGCTGACCGAGTAGCGTCTCAGGTAATGTCCATGTCAGCGCCTCCTGATAGTTCAGCGTCCGTTCAGCGTCAGTTGGACACCAATCACCCCCATCACCCCCATCAGATCTGGCAAAGAGCGCAATCAATTACACCTGTGGTGCAGAGGCAAATTGATCCGCGTGTGCAGATGCGCCAGATGATACAACAGGCAAATCAAATCGATGGAAATCAAGCATCTGGGGATTTAGAGAGTCGTTTAAATGCATCTAAGGGTGGAGGTTCTCCATTATCCGAGAACGTGAGAGGATTTATGGAACCGCGCTTTGGGGCTGATTGGCTGATTTTAGTGGGGTGCGGGTGCATACGGGTGGTGAAGCGGTGCAGATGAATCAGGAGTTGGGCGCTCAGGCGTTTACCCATGGGAGTGATGTTTATTTTGGAGCTGGGAAGTCGCCGGGGAATAATGAGTTGACGGCCCATGAGTTGACTCATGTGGTGCAGCAGAATGAGGAAGTACTACGCAACAAGAATGAACAAACAGAAAACTCACAGATCCATTCACAAGAAATACAAACTATAGTTTCTTGCCAGAGAAGTGAGGGATATCTGCAAGCTCAGGAAGAGCAATCTCACTCCCAATCTGAAAGTAACCCAGAAAGTCTCCTAACTTCCCAGGAGCGTAGTGGGGTTCAAGAGCTACTTTCTGGCATGAATGGCATCAATCGTAATGCAGCCTTATTCATTGCAGGAGCTTTCTATCAGTGGTTACGTAACAACGGGGAACTGGGGCGCTGGGTGTTAGAGGCAGTTTCTTTAGGTACTTCTAGCGTCAGCGAAGACTTAGAAGCAGTAGAAGAATCCCTTCCTAGGAGCGGGCCTTTTGAAATGGGTAGGACAGCCGGAGACCTCGCAGGCATCGTCACAGGAGTGTTAGAGATGATTGCTGGGGGTGGTGCAGTTGCAGGGGGAGGAAGTTTGTGTTTAACGGGAATAGGTTGCATTGCAGGTGCTCCTGCCACGGTGGTTGGAGGTGCTACAGCAGTACATGGAGGAAGCGTTGTTATTGAAGGAACGGGTAATATTGCCGAGGATTTCGCTGGGTTAGTTAGTCAGGTTTTTGCCATTAGTGGTGGAGGAGAGGGAAATGGAGGTGACACCAATGACATAAACTGGGAGTGGAAAAGTAAGCCCACATTTGGTCACACATTTAACAGACATTATGCTTACACTACAGCTAGAAATTCGAGGAGACATGGAGAAATTACCTTCACCATCGCCATTAACTGATGGGGAAAGGCATGATGTTAGTATTGACATAAATAGCATATTTATTATTGCCTGTGAGAGACTTGAAGAAACAGGTATGGTTTTCTTTAAAATGAGTGGTTTTGGACGAGATCCTTGGCCTGTAGAGGTTTATCCTGACTTGGCATGTATTCTCGAACAGCTAGTCGAAGCGATCAATGCTATTCGTCAAGATAATTATCCATTTGATTTAGAACTCTATGAACAAGGCACGAATAAAACAATCATATTTAATGAAAAAAAAGACGCTCACACCATAGAAGTAAAATGTCGCGACTTTGTTCCTCAACGAGGAGATCATTACAGAGGAGCTTGGAGACCTAATCCAGACAAGGAATTAGTGAAGAAGAATGACATTTTATCACAACTTGTAGAGCTTAAAGCTTCTTTTATCCAAATAGTTCAGAATGCTTATCCTGATCTGGCGACTGAAGATTTATTTATAGAATGGTGTAAAAGCTGAAACCCATTCAATACGGCCTTTCACAAATGCTCTTTTAGTAGCAGGTAAAAGGGAACTGAAAACTTAAACCATTAATACCATGAGTGATTATCGTATTCTTATGAAGATCATTCTATCAACACAAAATCAACCTACGGAAAAAACACAGCATTTTAGAGGAGAGGAGAAAATTGCTGTTCCCGATAGTCTGCAAATTGTCAAGTATCCTGACGACGTTGAATACTATCTTTTGTATCTTGACAAAGAAGGAAACGAGCTAACAGATACATACCATGACCAACTTGAGGATGCACTTGCTCAGGCAGAGTGGGAATTTTCTGTGAGTCCTGAACAATGGGAGATTCTTTAAATAGTTTATGATTTAGCCATCATCTCAAGATGTCTTGGGTCAAGCCGCTATCCGGCGTTTTCTCGGAATGGACAGGCAGTAACATATCGGAGAATCACCCAGGATTCTTGAGGGAATCGGCTCCAATCCTTAAATTATCGGGCAACTGAGGCGGCATCATGGAGTATAAACCCGTACAAAAGAAAAATTCATCCTGGACTCCAACCACGGTACAGAAAAAGGGTAAGAGTCCATCTAAACTGGGGCATTTTTCAATTCAACCCAAGTCGAACCCATCATCTGCCCCATCCCAAGAAATAGGGGAATATTCCAGAGCCTCAGCCGATAGACTCACCGCGAATGTGATGCGAGGAATCCAAGCTAAAGAACAGGAGCAAGCCGAAGGGTTAACCCTGAGCGAAGTCGAAGGGTCAACGCTACAGCGTAAATCTGAATCACCCTGGGCACCAACGTTTGATGCCGCCCCACCCATAACACAAAGCCCTGCTTCCCAAATAAGAAGTGCTTTTGCCCCTGTCTCAGAAAACCCGATTCAACGGCAATGTGCTGATTGTGCCAAAGAAGAGAAGGAACAGGCGGGAGAAGCAGGGAAAGACTTAGAGGAAATTGGCATTCAAACGAAATTAACCATAGGAGCGCCAGGAGATCCTTACGAGCAAGAAGCTGACCGAGTAGCATCTCAGGTGATATCAATGTCAGCGCCTCCTGATAGTTCAGCGTCCGTTCAGCGTCAGTTGGACACCAATCACCCCCATCACCCCCATCAGATCTGGAAACGAGCGCAATCAATTACGCCTGTGGTGCAAAGGCAAATTGATCCG
>NZ_JAVJQN010000064.1:0-43480 GCF_040218245.1 Coleofasciculus sp. E1-EBD-02
AGTTTGCCTCGACAATGTTAGACGGGCTTTTTAAGGATTCAGCACTACAGCTATAAACCTGTTCACTGATTGCTTAACTGAATCCGATAGAGCATGATGCTGGCGTTCACATCAAGGTGTCATGACCCGTCTAACGTAGACGGCGGTGAGTCTTGGTCTGCACGTTCCGACGCAAGTCCAGATATGCCTAGATATGCATAGTTCTGTATAGGTTTTTCGGAACGGTGAAGCCTAACTTGGGGAGTGATACCAAATCCGCTTTTGAAACCCCTTTATCCCTTACTCATTCTCCATTGCTGAAGAACGGCGGCGACGACGACGAATCAAAGGCGGTTTTGTTTCCGATTCGCTGGTTGAGGTTGAATCAGCCGATGATTCTAAATCAACATCAGCGGCTTCTCCAGAAGAAGTAACCAGTACCTTGTCTGAACTCTCTTCTGAGTCTGATTCCTCTGATGGGTGAGACCTATCTTCCCATGAATCGTCAGTGGTGTCATTGTCAGTGGTGTAATTGTCAGAAGAATCCGATTCAGCTTCTCCAGGAAGCACTACCGAAACCATAACTGATCGGGGATTTCTAATCTCCTTATCTAACCGCACTAATGGTGAAATGCCCATCAAGGCATAAACATCCTGTTCTTCCGGCGTCATCTCAACCTGAATAACTTCCGGCGGTTCCATTTCTACCACCGACCGAATGAGCTGGGGTTTGCCCACTCGTTCACTGGAGTCTGACACGATGGGACGTTCAACAGATGTCGTATCGCGCCTCATCCCCTCTACGTCTTCACTCACATCAGAGGAACGTTGGGACAGGGTAATTGGGCGAACATTGCTCTTGGCTACAGGTTCATCCTTGGATATTACATCCTCTAGGCGGCGACGACGACGGCGGCGATTAGTGCCATTGGGGATTCCCCGTTCTTGATAACTCGGATGATTGAGTTCAAGTTCATCCGGTTCATTAAAGCCAGGGATATCTAGGGGTTCTGGAAGATCAGGGGTTTCCGGGATTTCAACGCGAGAAATAGGCTCTGGCTCTTGCTGCACTTGAGGTTCTGGCTCACCGGGAAGATGCACCAGATGTCCCAATCCACCACAGCTTGGACAAGTGCGACCAAATAATTCGTAAATATTTTGACCTTGGCGCTTGCGGGTGAGTTCGACTAACCCCAGTTCTGACAATTGGGCGATTTGGGGTCTGGCTTTGTCCATTTTCAACGCTTTGTTGAAATGTTCCAGAACTTGTAATTGGTCACGCCGCGAGTCCATATCGATAAAGTCCACGATGATTACGCCAGCAATATTACGTAGGCGCAATTGGCGGGCGATTTCCGTCGCGGCTTCACAGTTAGTCCAGAGGACGGTTTCTCGCGCCGTGGCGGAACGGGTAAAGGAACCGGAGTTGACATCAATAACGGTTAGCGCTTCCGTCGGTTGGATAATAATATAGCCTCCCGATGGCAGATCGACTCGTGGCTTTAAGGCTTCTCGAATCGCCGCATTAATTCGGAAATAATCGAGAATTGAGAGGCGATCGCGGTGATGGTCAATTAAAACCCCTTCCGGTGATCGACCGCCACTCCAGCTTACTAACTGCTGTTTTACCCGTTTGACCCCAGTATTGGAATCAACCACAATCCGATTCACATCCGCTGTGTACATATCGCGGAGGACTCGTTGGATAAAATCATCATCGCGATTGAGTAGAGCTGGCGCTCTGGTCGAAGTTGCCTCCTGCTGGATGGCTTCCCACTGACGTTGCAGCGCCTCCAAATCCTCCATTATCGCTTCTTCCGCTCTGCCCTCGGCTTCTGTGCGAACCAATAATCCCATCCCAGCGGGTTTAATCAGCACAGCCAAGGCTCTGAGGCGATTACGTTCGTTTTCGTTCTTAATCCGTCGGGATAAATTAACCCCTCGTCCATAAGGCATCAGCACCAGATAACGACCCGGTAAGCTGATATTTCCGGTCAGCCGAGGACCTTTATTGCCCGTCGGCTCCTTCATCACTTGGACTAAGACTTTTTGCTGCGGGGTGAGCAGTTCCGTAATCGCCCCGGAGCGACGTTTAAGTCGCAGCGGACCTAAGTCGGTGACATGAATAAATCCATTGCGTTCGGCATCACCGATATTGACGAATGCGGCATCAATGCCTGGTAAAACGTTTTCGACAATGCCGAGATAAATATCACCGACTTGGTGGCTGCCCGTGGCAACGACAAGTTCTTGGATTTGATCTTCTGAAAAGACAGCAGCCAGACGATATTGCTCTGCAATAATAATTTGCTTTGCCATTCAATTTCCTCAAAATTTGGCAGTACGCTCAAGTACTGAAGCTTGGTCTTTGTTGAAATTTTAGATAGCTGATTAGTTTAGAGAACAGGCAAACGAGCCAAGCTTGAATAATGCTTGAATGCTTGTCTGAGTTACCTTTTTCACCAAAAATCTTAAATCGCATACCTAAAATTGATCGGTCACTCTTACTTTGGCTACCCTTTATGATTCTGAAAAGCAAAAACTTTAGCTTTACTTAGAAAATGTAAATCGTGATCGGGGAGTGACTGAAGACTACTGACACTCTCATGGATCTACTTTTTCTCCAATGCTACAGGTAGCCAATGTCATATCCCTTCGCCCAAGGGTCAGCATTGGAGTTTGGTAACGTGCAAGTCAAAAGTCTGGAAGTGTGAATCAGTTGCGGACAGTATCTATGAGATAGTTTCTACAGGTCGAACCTAGTGTCACTGTAGGTACGCAACTGTTTCCTCAATTTTACATTATACTGCTTTGATTGTTGATTGTTAACGGGTAAGACTATCAGTTTAGCTGTGAGGGGGTTATCGCGGGTTACAGAATCGACGTTGTAGGGGTTTGAGCTTGCCGCAAGGACTCAATTGTTGCGATCGCGTGTTGGGCAACCTGAGCAATTTCCTCTCTGGTATTAAAGCGCCCAATGCCAAATCGGACTGAGGCATGAGCTAAAGGTTTTGAATGTCCCAGTGCCAAGAGGACATGGGATGGGGCTACGTGGCTTGATGAACAAGCTGAACCCGATGACACGGCGACAACAGGCTGTAATCCCAACAGCAGGGCAGAACCATCTACTCCTTCAACCGAAATATTAAGATTTCCTGACAATCGCTGCTCAGGATGACCATTCAGGTGAATTCCCCCTAATGAAGACAGGGTAGTCCAGAGGTGTTCCCGTAACTGGCGGAGGCGTTGAGATTCAGAGGCTTGTTCGGCTAATCCGAGTTCCACCGCTTTGGCAAAGCCTACGATTTGCGGTGTGTAGAGTGTACCCGAACGGAGTCCCCGTTCCTGTCCCCCTCCCTGAATTTGTGACGCTAACTTCACTTTCGGGTTACGGCGGCGAACATACAGTGACCCAATCCCCTTAGGACCATACAGCTTATGGGCAGTGAAGGACATGAGGTCAATATTCATATCCTGGACATCCAAGGGAATTTTACCAATCCCTTGGGCAGCGTCGGTATGGAAGAGTACCTGATGCTGGTGACAAAGTTCTCCAATTTTAGCTAGGGGTTGTAATACGCCAATTTCGTTATTGGCAGCCATCACCGAGACTAAAATCGTATCGGAACGAATCGCTTTTTCAAGCTGGGTTAGGTTGACGAGTCCATCCCCTTGAACAGGCAAAAATGTGACCTCAAATCCTAAGTCTTGTAAATAGGTACAGGGATCAAGCACGGCTGGATGTTCAGTCTGGACGGTAATGATATGACGCCCTTTACTGAAATAGGCTTCAGCAACCCCTTTAATTGCTAGATTATTCGCTTCTGTTGCACCACTGGTAAAGACGATTTCCTTTGGTGTGGCGTGGATAGCTTCAGCGAGAGTTTGTCGTGCTTGTTTGACCGCTGCTTCTGCTTCCCAACCATAAGCGTGGCTGATACTGGAAGGGTTGCCGAAATGTTCTCTAAAAAAAGGCAGCATCGCCTCTAGCACCCGTTCATCCATGGGGGTGGTGGCGTGGTTGTCAAGGTAAATGGGACGATGAGACATAGTGAGTAAGTCGGTAGGGACAGTTAAAGTTAATGGCGGTGATCGTCATTTGTCATTTGTCATTTGTCATTCGTCATTCGTCATTTTTTATTTGTCATTTGTCATTTGTCATTTGTCATTTGTAAGGGTTTGAGAACTGTTTACAGAGCTTAATAGGGTTGAGTTTATTTCCATCAACCTACTTAGATCGTCATTGGTCATGTTAAGGAATAGTGCATTTAAATTTATTATTAATCAGTCATCAGTTGACTGAATTTTTTGAGGATACTCAGCACGTTATAGAGTTCATTTTCTCGTTTCAATAGGCTGAATGGTTCAGACAAGTGGGAGGTGATAAAAGTCTGTCCAAGTCAGCAAAGGACCCAGAACGGCTAATTTTACCATGTTTTCGGAGATTTCCCGATGTTTGATCAAACTTAAGTAGTTGGACTTTACCCGGTCTAGAATTTGTCTTTCTAAGTCAGAAATGTCCGGGAGATTCTCGTACCACTCTGAAAAAAATTGGTCATCATCGGCTTGGGTTAAACCGAATTTTTGTTCAAGGTCGATGATGTTCAGGGTTTGAGTTTGGATGATTTGAACCATAATTAGTAAATTTTATCACAATAAATCTGGGTGGGAATCATGACAATGGATATAAATATCTTGGCGTGACACGGGTCGCAAGGCTTGCGCCCCTAAATACAAGGATGGAATAGGTTGTGGGTTGGGTTGACGCCTGTTACCTCACAAAATCTAGGAATGCTCTTACTACGAACCCAATTAATTTTTTCGTTCTCAATGACTATAACCGATTAATAAAGACAATCAGTAAAGGGAGTGTTAGCGATCGCGCTTTTGTTAAGATCCGTTTAGGTATGTGGAAAAAAACACCTTAGTGGAGAGAGACGCTGATCATGTCCGACTTGGTAACCCAAGAGACAACATCCCAAACTGTGGTAGGCTGGGAACCATCCATGCCGCCAACTGACTTAATCTTTGATGATGGGGAACCGTTGGAAAGTAATCGCCACCGTATTGCTATAAATGTTCTGATTCGGTCATTGCAGCAAGCTTATCTTGACCGCAATGATTTCTTCACCAGCGGTAATATGTTTATCTATTACAGCAGTGAACAGGCACGGAACCGAGATTTTAGAGGACCCGATTTCTTTGCCGTATTAAATGTTGACGGGACAACTGAACGGCAAGGTTGGGTTGTGTGGGAAGAAGGGGGGCGTTATCCTGATGTAATTGTCGAATTAATGTCTTTTTCTACGGCGTCTGCGGATACGGGGACGAAGAAAGATATTTATGAGCGTATTTTCAGAACACCGGATTACTTTGTTTTTAATCCCTTTGACCCCAATTCCTTACAGGGGTGGCATTTGGATGCGTCTCAACAGTATCAACCGTTAGTCCCCAATCAGCAGGGTTGGCTGTGGTGTCAGACATTGGGGTTATGGTTGGGAACTTGGCAAGGAACCATAGACCGAGAGACGGCGGTTTGGTTACGATTTTATGATCAAGATGGTAATCTTGTCCCCCTACCCGAAGAAGCGGCTCAACAACAAGGATTTCAACAAGGGACATTACGACAGCTATTGCGTATCCTCTCAACTCGCTTTGAACAGGTTCCGCCAGATGTTGAGCCACGTTTACAGGTACTGGAAGTCAATCAATTAGAGGATTTAGTGACGGTGGCTTTGACGGCACAAACCCTGGCAGAATTTGTTAGTAACGTGCCGGAAGGTTCATGATATAATTAGACGCGATACGTCCTATCGGACACGCTTCGCGAACGCGATCGCGATCGCACTCTCTTACCCGTGACACTTTCAACCCAAGAACTCGAACAGGTTCGGACAACATTTCCCGATTATCCCGCCCGGTTAGAAAATGGGCGAATTATCTTAACTCCACCCCTTTCTTTACCCTTTACCCCCCATGACTTGGAACGGGTACAAGCCACGTTTAATGACTATGGGATGGAATTACGGGGAGGTCGAATCATTATCATGTCCCCTTGTATTGTTAATTGTGGGGGAATGGCGTCAGCGATACGTCCTATCGGACACGCTTCGCGATCGCAAGGTCTAATTTTGGCTTTGCTTTGATGAATTGGGTTAAAACGGGTTCTGATCATCCCTTGGGTTATGTTTTGGGGCGCTGCGGTTGGATTTTGCCGAAGGGGGATGTGATTGAACCGGATAACTGTTTCATTCGCGCTGAACGAATGCGGGATTATATGCGCCAGAATGGATTGACAAAGTTACCCGAATCATATCCAGAATTAGTACCAGATTTAGTCATGGAATGTTGCTGTTGTACGGAAGCGGAAACTGATCCAAGTTTGTATCAAAAAGCAAAGTTGCAAATGCTGAAGGAAATGGGGATGCCTGTGGGTATTTTTATGGAACCAGAGACAGAGCGAACTGTAACAGTTTATCAGCAGGGTCAACCGGAAATGGTATTGAGGGATGGGGATATTTTGACAATTCCAGACTTGCTTCCAGGCTGGGAATTGCCGATTGCGGAACTATGGGAGACTTGAAGAAGAAATTATTTACTGGATTCGCCATACCTTGATGGTGCAGTCTTTACTGCCACTGACAAAAAACTGTCCATCCGGACTAAAAACCACATCGGTCACCTCATTTAAATGTCCAGTAATTGTATTCACCTCCTTTCTTGTATTTAAATTCCACAATTTAATTGTTTTATCTTCACTACCACTAACTAATAGATCTCCACTGGGACTGACGGCTAGAGAAGTAACCGCGCCGGTATGCCCAGTGAGCGTGTCAATTTTATCTCCAGTAGTTAAACTCCATATCTTGATGGTTTTATCAGAACTGCTACTAATCAAGCGTTCTCCATCTAGAGTAATGACGACTGAACTAATATAACCTGAATGTCCTCTGAAAGAACAGCGTGGAAAACTTTCAATTACACCACTTAAATCACCACTGACTATAGTTTTTCCATCTGGACTTACTGCTACACAACGCACAGACTTTGTATAATGCCTAGATTTTGTATGTTTAAAAATAGTACGAATTTCCTCTCCAGTATTCAGATTCCATAACGTTGTAAATCCCCCATAACTACCACTAATCAACTTCTGTCCATCCGGAGTAATTGCTATAGAATATACACTACCGTGATTATCTTCAAAAGTGCGAATTAGCTCTCCCGTGCTGAGTTTACATACCTTAATCGAGCTATCATCACCACCGCTAACCAGATATTGTCCATCTAGGCTAATCGCTAGAGACAATACGCTATTTCGGTGTTCTGTGACAGTATAAATTTCTGTTCCATTATTCATATTCCATGCTTTAATTGCGTTACCATTACCACTAACTAAAATTTCTCCATCTGGACTCATGGCTAAGCAATGAACAGATTCAAAGGAATCAGAATACCAATTATCACCGATAGTGCGTTCTAAGACAATGTTTTGCTTGTTGGGTGTATGTACGACTTGAGATGAAGTAGTGTTAGATAATTTTCGGGGATATAAAGTTTGATCAATCTCTGCCAACTGTGCCAAAATTGACTGGGTATCGGCGGGACGTTTCTGAATTGGACGAGCCATCAGTTGATCGATAAAATCTCCGAGTAGAGAGGAAATTTGAGGTGCTTTGTCACGCCAATCCTCTAACTCATCGGTATAAATATCATGGCGATAGGGATCGCCAAGATTCAAAGGATGTTCTCCCGTCAGTAAATGGACAAAGGTACGACCCAATGCAAAAAAATCTGATTGGGGAGCAGCGCTACCAATGACTTGCTCTAGGGGAGAGTAACCGTCAGAAACAACTTTTGTAACTTGTCCTGCTGCTTGTTTTTGCTCATAGGTTCCAGTAATTTCTCGGGCTATGCCAAAATCAATTAATACCAGTCCTCCCTCTGGCTTGATCATGATATTTGATGGCTTAATATCTCGGTGAAAAAGCTGATTTTTATGGACTTCGTGTAGTGTGTTGGCGAGTTGAGTTAGCCAATCAACCGCTAACTTTTCACCAATGGGACGATTCCCCCGATTTTCTAACCACTTTTCCAGATTCTCTCCCTCAATTTTCTCCATTACCAAACAATACACGGGTTCTTGACTGTTGTTAGGGTAAAAAGTGAAAGATTCCTCTGCTTTGGGAACTCCGGGATGATGCAGCCGAGTTAATACTTGGGCTTCTCGCTGGAATTGTTCTACAGGTTTGGGTTCATTTTTACTCAAAACTTTGATAACTTTGGGGATAGTGGTTCGATCGCTAACTTCATAGGTCTTAGCAAAACCGCCTTCGCCCAAGAGACTTATAACCCGATAACGTCCCTCCAATAGCAATTCAGACTGACAACTTTGGCAATAGAGCAGATTATCGGGATTATCGGGATTCTGACACTTGGGATTGATACACAGGCTCATCGATTCAACGAATATGGGTCATGATCGATAGTGTAGCGTTATCGATTCAGAGATTGACAGATAAATGCTGTCAAAATCCTGTTTGTCGAGGCTTGGCTTGGCTATCGTACTAGCGTGGCACACCTTATTTGATAGATTAGATTCGGCTTGTAGTAGGGAACTTTAGCCCTATATCCTGTTGGGTTTCCTATCGTCAACCCAACCTAGAATCTATTCCACCATTTTAGCTGTGTCAATCCAGTAGATCTTTATATGAATCCGGCTGAGTAGCCAATGACGCTGACTATCCAGGAAACTGAGGGAGTGGTTGGCGATACGTCCTATCGGACACGCTTGCGTCTTGCCGCACTCGTGACACTTCCAGATAGGATAGATTAAAGCCCCCATACCGATTGCCATGAACACGATCACAAACTTACTCACCTTTGAGCAGTTTCTGAATTTCGATGACGGTAATGAAATTAACGAGTACGAGTTGGTTGATGGGAGACTAGTGCTGATGCCTGAACCCAGCGAATTGCACGAAGAAATCCTAGAATTTCTCTCGTTTATGTTTGAACTGTCATACAGGCGACTCAAGCTAAAGTATTCGGTTCGCAAGCGAAATGCACTCTTTCTGGACGAAGCAAAAGCGAGACGACCAGATATTGCTATTATTGAACGACCCAAGACTTTCTTTGAAGATCGACCCAGCCGAGGGATTACGACTAAACCATTTATGATTGTTGAGATTGCCTCAAGTAATTGGTCTACGGATTTGGTGGACAAACAAGAGGAGTACCAAGCAATCGGAGTGCCGGAATATTGGATTGTTGATGATCGGGGTCAAATTCCAGCTAAATATTGCTGGCGCGGGAAGGGGAAGAAAGTTATTGTGCTAACGCTGGGGAATGGGGAATATCAACGATGTGAGTATTTGCCAGGAGAAACTATTCCCTGTCAAACATTTCCTAACCTTACTTTAACGGTCGATCAGGTGTTGGCAGCGGATGCCGAGGATATCCTTTAGGAACAATGCATATCAAATAACCCAAAATTATTAGTAGCGAGCAAGATGCTCGTACTACAAGGGTTTCGTCATGGTTGACATTAGGGTTTAAATACCAAACAGCTTAATCTTGATCCTGTGGAGTGATGCACAAGCTCGTCAGTTTAGCGAATATAGAGTCATGATCGATAGTGTAGCCTTATCGATTCACTCTAAATGAGATTATTTCCCCATGCGTCAACATCCAACCGCGATCGCACTTTTTTCACTCCTGTGTTTACTGAGTACGGCTGCATTAGCCGCTAAGACTAACCCATCCCCGACACCGACTAAAGACTTATCCTTTGAGTTGAAAGCGGTTGATAACCATTTTGACCCCCGTCAACTCGAACCAGGCGAGGAATTTATGGGTCTGGAAGTTGTCTCAGTTCAAGCTGACTCATTACCTGAGTATGGTGTAATTGGGCGAGTCCAATTTCGAGGTCAAATTGTTCTCACTGGGACTTACGAACCTAATCACCAGCTTCCAGGAAACACAAAGATCCCATGTTTTGTTGTTGATGAAGCCGCCGCCAAACAGTTACCCAGGTTTCGGGGCGATGATCGCCAAGTTTGGTTTTGTTTCAATAATCCCGAGGTCGCTAAGCAGCAATTGGGTGGAGAGGATACTCAACCGAAAAAAGCGATAATCGCGATCAATGATTATGAGACGGTTTATTATCCATCCGATGCATTTGATACTGCTACTTTAGTGCGGGTGATTACTCAAGAGTAATTGTCATTCGTCATTCGTCATTCGTCCTTGGTCATTTGTCAAGGGACTTATTGTTTTGATATTATGTCCTGCGGTGTCGTTCATCTATCATACCTGTAGTTATTGGTAAAAAAACTTACCTTTTTACCCTTCTACCCTGATGATTAGATAATATAAGATTCGGATTGACTAGGGAGGATGTCACCTTTATTTCTCGTGTAGGGGTGACCCGCTTGCACAAATCAACAACGGTGTCCACTCAATTTTATCGGGTCGCCCTTTACTTAACCCCCTGTTTCAGAACACTGATTTATGAATAAGGGCAGGTTTTGTTGAACGTTTATCAGTGAGAAGCTAGTTTGAATGGCTAAACCCACACCTAAAAACGGGCGGGTTAGTTGCATCTGGGTAATGTCAGAAACGATAATAGGAAACCCGCCCCGACACAAAAATAAAAACTATCTCATTCCCCAAATTTTAATCACATCATTCTGGCTACCACTGGCAATTGTCCGTCCATCTGGACTAATTGCTACCGCTAAAACGGCTTCTACATGATCACTAATCGTGTGCAGGGTTTCACCTGTCTGTAAATCCCAAACCTTTACTGTTTTATCGTTACTTCCACTAATAATTCGGCGTCCATCTCGGCTAATTGTCACTGAAGTAACGGTTCCCGAATGACCTGTCAGTGTGCGAATTTCCTCTCCTGTTCGCAAATCCCAGAGTTTAATCGTTTTGTCAATACTGCTACTCACCAATGTTTTCCCATTGGGACTAATCGCCACGGAGGTAACGCTACCGACATGACCGGTGAGTATTTTCCGATAACCAATCCAGATCGTACCATCAGCACAACCACAAACTAATCGTTTACCATCTGAACTGATGGCGAGGGAATATACCCAGTCTGATGGTTCAGTTAGCGTGTGCAGTTCAGTACCGTTGTTAATATCCCAAACTTTAATCGTAGTATCCTGGCTACCGCTATAAATTCGTTGTCCGTCAGGACTAATCGTTACACAATATATTCGATCCGAATGACTTTCTAGGGTGTATAATTCCTCCCCATTTTTCAGGTTCCACACTTTCAATGTGCGATCAAAACTCCCACTCACCAAGGTTTGACCATCTGGACTTATGGCTACCCCATGCACCCAGTCAGAATGACCTCTAAAACAGGAGAGTTCCTCTCCATTGCTTAAATCCCAGACGCGCACAATTGTATCACTGCCACCACTAATTAAAGTCTTGCCATCGGAACTCATTGCTAGGGAGTAAACTGTTCCCTTAGGACCCGCTAACCAAAGACCGAGGATTTGTTCTTCGTGCATGAATTTATCCGATCGCGGCAAAAATTTCGTCGATTCTCTGGTAATCTATAAACTTAACAGCAGGGGCGTATCGTGTCACACTCTCAACCATCGGCGATCGCGCTAGGCAGCAATTTGGGGGATTCCCGTGCCATCCTAGAGGCGGCTATAGTCATGTTAGCGAAAACTCCCGGTATCACGGTCACGTCTCAATCTAGCTGGTATCGAACCGCCCCGATTGGTCCGCCGCAGCCAGATTATCTCAATGGTTGTGTGATTCTAGAGGTACAGCTAACCCCCCACGATTTATTACAAACCCTTCTCAGCATCGAAAAACAGTTCGGGCGGGAACGGCGGGAACGCTGGGGACCGAGAACACTAGACTTAGATATCTTATTATTCGATAATTTAATAATAGACACTCCTACCCTACAAATCCCCCACCCCCGGATGACTGAACGAGCCTTTGTCCTGGTTCCCTTAGCCGAAATTGCCCCCGACTGGATCGAACCAAAATCCGGATGTGCGATCGCACAACTCGTACAAAGGGTAGACTGTTCTGGAGTTCACCCCGTATAGTTAGACATGCCTCAAGGTAAAGAACCCCCTCAACTACTCAGACAACGCTTTGTTTATCAGGGACGCAAATTTAACTTTGAAGTTAATCACCTGCGTCTTCCCAACCAAGCAAAAGGCGACTGGGAATGCGTTCGTCACCCCGGTGGGGCGCTAGCGGTTCCGGTTACCCCAGAGGGGAAACTGGTACTCGTGCGTCAATATCGGTTTACCGTACAACGGCGGTTATTAGAGTTTCCGGCGGGTACGGTGGAACCTTTAGAAGATCCCGAAACCACAATCCAACGGGAAATCCAAGAAGAAATCGGATATCGGGCGCACCGTTGGCAATCTTTGGGCAATTTTGCCTTGGCACCAGGCTATTCTGATGAATATATTTACGCATTTCTGGCGCAAGATTTAGAGAAACTGGAAACGCCGCCAGGATTGGATGTGGATGAAGATTTAGAAACGGTGTTGATGACACCCGAACAATTAGAAAAAGCGATTCATGGGGGGGATGCGGTTGATGCTAAATCGATTTGTAGCTTTTACCTAGCGCGTCCGTTTTTGCAGCAATAGTGGGTTAATTGTTGTTGAACATATCCCGGAAACCGTAGGGGCGCACAGACGTGCGCCCTATCAAACCTGTGTCCACATTTCTAATGGTTATGTTGACAGATATGGTAGTGTGGCGAAAATTGTAGAGACGTTGCATTCAAAGTCTCTACAACCTGAACGGAAAAGATATTATCTTAATTTGGTGCTTGATGATTAGGTTCGTAGTCAGGGCTTTAGCCCTATTGTGTTGGGTTTACTGGCGTTGATATAAATAAATGACGACTAACGAAATTCATGGATTACGGCTAATCTAACACACCAGCCTTGAAAATCTGGTCAGCGTCTAACTCCAAGTCAGGAAACATTGGTGACACCACATAATCTCCCCGTCGAAACTGTCTCATCTCGTAAGTTTCTCCTTTTAAATCGCAGATAGTAATGGTCGGCTGTTTGGGAGAACCAATAAAAAACGTTCCACCTAAGCCCAGATAATCAACAATCCAATATTCCTGAATCCCCAAGGCTTGATAATCATCCACTTTGCGGGCATAATCGTTTTGCCAATTTGTACTCACAACCTCAACCACTAACTTGACTGAAGTTCCCCGTGTAATAATCGGTTCACGTTTCCATAACGGTTCATCGCGTAGGGCAAGTCTATCTAATACAATCACATCCGGTTTAAAGGCGGAATATTGACCTAAGGGTTTAATCAGACATCGCATCGGGATAAAGTAGGGTTGCTTAAGATGAGCGATGGCTAGGTTCAACTGCATGTTAATAAAGCCCGTTACCTGTTCGTGCGGACCTGTTGGCTCTATGTCAACTAATTCTCCATCAATTAGTTCATAGCGAGGATGATCTCCGTATTCAGCAACAAACTCGTCAAATGTTAGTGATTTTTGTAGGATTTGAATCATTATAAGCAACCCCTGAAACCAGGCTACCTGTAAGACGTTTACTTTATCCTAACACTAATCCACAAGCCTTAAAACGCCTTGGGTTTAAACCCAAGGCTAACAGCGAAAGTCAGCTAAAGCTGACTGAATAAGAATTGGAGTCCATTTTAATGCACTTGATTGATTAACCCGGAGGGCGGGTTTTGAACGAAATAGTTGAGCGCAGTCCCCATCTAGAATCTTTGATTTAGATGGGGTGCGTTCAATAAACGTTATAATTAACAGCGAAACCAGAAAGGCTAAACCCGCCCCTACCCATTCAAATCTCATCATTCATGACTGATCTGATTCTCTTCTGGCATCGCCGTGACTTACGCATTTCTGATAATATTGGTCTGGCTGCGGCTTGTCAAAAAAGCCAGAAGGTGATAGGAGTCTTTTGTCTTGACCCAGATATCTTAGAACGGGATGATATCGCTCCAGCACGAATCACGTACATGATTGGCTGCTTACAGGAGTTACAACAACGCTACGCTGAAGCTGGGAGTCAATTACTAATCTTGCATCAAAACGCCAGTCAAGGAATTCCCGCCTTAGCTGACGCCCTCAACGCCAAAGCGGTAGTCTGGAATCGGGATGTTGAACCTTATGCCCGATCGCGCGATCGCACGATACAAGATGCCCTAGAAGAAAAAGGGATTGCGGTTGAACAGTTCTGGGATCAACTCTTACACGCCCCCGGCGAAATTCGCACCAATTCCGGCGATCCTTATAAAGTTTATACCCCCTTCTGGAAAAACTGGAAAGACCAAGCCAAAGCCACTCCTGCTGAATCCTTAACCAATGCTGAAGGATTAACTGCAACGGAACAGGATGTGGTAAACAAAGTAGGCGCAATTGAGTTACCTACGGCGAAAGAGTTAGGGTTTACCTGGGACAATCCCCTGGTGCTGGAACCGGGAGAAAAAGCCGCCCAGGAGAGACTAGAGGAATTTTGCGATCGCGCTATTGACGACTACCAACACCAACGCAATCTCCCCGCCATTGATGGCACATCCAGACTCAGCGCCGCCCTCAAATTTGGTGCGATCGGAATTCGCACGGTTTGGCAAGCCACGCAAACAGCGATAGAACGTAGCCGTAGCGATGAAACTCGTGATAGTATTCAAACCTGGCAACAGGAATTGGCTTGGCGAGAATTTTATCAACATGCTCTCTATTTCTTCCCCAAATTGGCAGAGGGACCCTATCGTGATACTTTTGAAAATTTCCCCTGGGACAATAATCAAACCCTGTTTCAAGCGTGGTGTGAAGGCAAAACGGGTTATCCGATTGTAGATGCTGCCATGCGCCAATTAAATCAAACGGGATGGATGCACAATCGTTGTCGGATGATTGTTGCCAGTTTCTTAACCAAAGACCTAATTATTAATTGGCAATGGGGTGAAACCTATTTTATGCAAAAATTATATGACGGTGACTTAGCCGCTAATAATGGCGGCTGGCAATGGAGTGCGTCCAGTGGAATGGACCCGAAACCCTTGCGAATTTTTAATCCCGCAAGTCAAGCACAAAAATATGACCCGGATGGGGAGTATATTCGCCAATGGTTACCGGAGTTGAGTTCACTGGATACAAAATACTTGGTGACGGGTAAAATTCCAGCGGATGAACGTTCGAGTTGTGGCTATCCTGAACCTATCGTGGATCACAAAAAACGACAGAAAGAATTTAAACAGCGCTATCAACAGCAAAAAGGGTAAGTCATTCGTCATTTGTCCTGGGTAAGGGTTTGAAGAATATTGACAGAATGTATTGGACGTTGGACAAATAGCGAAGGGTTAAGTTAGGGCGGGTTTTGAACAAACGTTATCATCCATAGCCACGCATCAAGTTCCTAAACCCGCCCCTACACACTTATGGCGACATCCCATGGCATAATGGAGGACATTTGCTCAACTCACACACTCATTGGGTACAACGGCATCCGTGGTACCCCCTGCTTTATGGCAGTGTATACTTTATCGTTCATTTCTTCGGGAGCGCGAGGCTAACGTGAAGATTTTGGTGGTTGGCAATGGGGGACGCGAACACGCCCTCGCCTGGAAACTGTTGCAATCTCAACGCATTAAACAAGTAATCTGTGTTCCTGGCAATGGGGGTACAGCGACAAATCCACAGTGTCAGAATCTGTCTTTACGAGTGGATGATTTTGCCGGAATTGCTCGGTTTGCTTTAGTTCATAATATTTCGTTAGTGGTTGTGGGTCCGGAACTCCCTCTAGCATTGGGGATTACGGACTACCTACGTCGTCAAAACTTGGTCGTGTTTGGTCCCACTCAAGCAGGTGCCCAAATTGAATCGAGTAAGGCTTGGGCAAAAACATTGATGCAGTCGGCTGGCGTTCCCACTCCTGGGTTTGCTATGTTTGCCGATAAGGATGAGGCGATCGCATACCTGAAACAGCAAGATGCCCCAATAGTCGTCAAGGCAGATGGTTTGGCAGCCGGAAAAGGGGTTACGGTAGCTCAAACCATTGAGGAAGCTGTGGCGGCGGTTGAGTTCTTGTTTAAGAATAAGTTTAAGGCCGTAGTCATCGAAGACTGTGTCGCGGGTCAAGAAGTGTCTGTCTTGGCACTAACCGATGGCGTGACGATTCGTCCCTTATTACCCGCTCAAGATCATAAGCGGATTGGTGAAGGAGATACAGGTCCAAATACGGGAGGGATGGGCGCGTTTGCTCCCTCTCCCCTGGTGAATCCTAGCTTGATGGCACGGATTGAACAAGACATTCTCCAACCCACAGTTAAGGCGTTGCAAGAACGAGGAATTGACTATCGCGGGGTTCTCTATGCGGGATTAATGATTACGCCTCAAGGTGATCCCACGGTTCTAGAATTTAATTGTCGCTTCGGTGATCCGGAAACTCAAGCGATTTTACCGTTGTTGGAAACGCCCCTGCACGAGTTACTTTTGGCTTGTACCGGGCGAAAATTGGCAGAATTGCCCCCAATTAGCTGGCATCCTGGGGCGGCGGCTTGTGTAGTGGCGGCGGCGCAAGGGTATCCAGAGGCGTATCAGAAGGGTCATGCTATTAGTGGGATTGAACAAGCCCAGGAACGGGGGGCTATGGTATTTTGTGCCGGAACTCAGTTTAAGCAGGAACAGATGCTAACCGATGGCGGGCGCGTATTAGCGGTGACAGCAACGGGTGAAACATTGGAGAGTGCGATCGCAGCCACCTATCGGGCGATAGACTGTATTGAGTTTGAGGGACTGTACTATCGTAAAGATATCGGTCATCGTGTCACTCAAGCCTAACCCTGTCATTGGTCACAGAACAGGGAACAGGGAACAGGGAAGGTAGAGTTTTGAGTTAACTTCCCCCTCTCTCCATCTCCCAGACGTAGCATGCTACGTCTCTACTTCCCCATCCCCCTCTCCTTGCTCAACGCCTGAATTTTTGAGAGAATTAAGATAAATTAAGGTAATTCCGTTTAATGCTGATCGACTAATTTTACTGGCTTTGCTGAAAACCTTCCGAGAGATACTGGGACGATGGTGGTCGGAGTTTACTCTCCAGACCCGATTAATGGCGGCGGCGACCTTAGCCGTCTCCCTGATTATGAGTGGCTTGACCTTTTGGGCAGTCAACACGATTCAACAAGACGCCCGAGTGAACGACACTCGTTTTGGTCGGGATTTGGGTCTACTGCTGGCGGCGAATGTCGCCCCTCAGATTGCCGAAAACAATCTTACTGAAGTCGCTCGCTTTTCTCACCGTTTTTATAGCAGTACCTCTAGTGTGCGCTATATGATTTACGCGGATGAGGATGGCAGAATTTTCTTCGGCATCCCCTTTTCTGAATCGGAAGTCCACAATTCTCTCTCCATTCGACGCCGGATTCAGCTTCCCGAAGACTACGCCAAAAACTCCGACCTACCGATGGTTCGGCAGCATGTCACCCCAGACGGGGAAGTTACGGATGTTTTTGTCCCCCTCACCCATGAAGGGAACTATCTCGGCGTTTTAGCCATTGGCATTAACCCCAATCCCACGGTTGTCGCCTCCTCAAATTTGACGCGGGATGTCACCATTGCTGTGTTTATCTCGATTTGGGTGATGGTGATTCTGGGTGCCGTATTTAATGCCTTGACAATTACTCAACCAATTAAAGAGTTGCTCACGGGTGTGAAAAATATTGCTGCAGGGAACTTCAAGCAGCGCATTGACTTACCCCTGGGTGGAGAACTGGGAGAACTGATTTCCAGCTTCAACGAAATGGCAGAACGCTTAGAGCGTTATGAAGAACAAAATATTGAGGAATTGACCGCAGAAAAAGCCAAACTGGAAACTTTGGTATCTACGATCGCAGATGGTGCTGTATTGCTCGATACCACATTGAACGTGATTTTGGTCAACCCAACCGCACGGCGTATTTTTGGTTGGGATGGTCATACCCTGGTTGGTGAAAACGTGCTGCATCATCTACCGACAGCCGTCACCCTAGAACTGACGCGACCCCTGTATCAAATTGCTGGCGGCGAAACGACGGCGGAACGGGAAGGAGAGGAGTTCCGTATTACCCTGACTGAACCCACACTGCGTACTGTTCGGATTCTGCTGACGCGGGTGTTTGACCAATACCGCGAGAGCATTAAAGGTATTGCCATGACGGTGCAGGATATTACCCGTGAGGTTGAACTGAATGAGGCAAAGAGTCAGTTTATTAGCAATGTTTCTCACGAACTGAGAACGCCGTTATTTAACATCAAATCATTCATCGAAACCCTACACGAATACGGCGAAGACTTGAGCGAGGTAGAACGGCAAGAATTTCTGGAAACGGCGAATCGAGAAACGGACCGTTTAACTCGTCTAGTTAATGATGTTTTAGATTTGTCCAGACTGGAGACATCTTGCCGCATTTATCACTTTGAACCCGTAGATATTGCTGGACCCGTGGAGCAAACCCTCCGCACCTACCAGCTTAATGCCCGGGATAAAGGGATTGAACTGGTACATGAAATTTCGCCTAAATTGCCTCCCGTGTTAGGGCATTATGACTTATTGCTGCAAGTCTTTGATAACTTAGTAGGCAACGCACTGAAATTCACAGAATCCGGTGGACGAGTAGTGATTCGTGCCTATCCCCTAGAACCCAATCCCAATCATCCGGATGAAATTCCCCAAGTTCGGGTGGAAATTTCTGATACAGGTATTGGGATTGATTGGGAGGATCAAGAAAACATTTTTGATCGCTTTTTCCGCGTCGAGAATCGAGTTCATACTCTGGAAGGAACAGGTTTAGGTCTTTCTATTGTCCGCAATATTGTTGAAAAACATCACAGCCGAGTTTATTTAGTTAGTGAAGTGGGGATTGGTACAACCTTCTGGTTTAATTTGGATGTGTGTACCGAAAAAGACCAATCAATTGAGCAGCCTTCAGAAGACCACTTACTGACAACAGAGACGGACGAGACAGCCGCGACGGTGACCTAATTTTGCACCGAATATATATAATTCAAAGCGTGACGGATCAGGAGTTAGAGAGTAAGGTAAACAGGATACTAACGGCAAGCAATCCCAGTAACCCGACTACGGCTGGGTGACGCTGACACCACAATTTTGCCGCTTGTAAGAGAGTACGACGCGGCATATAAATCGGCTCAGGTTCGAGCGGAGACTGGTCTTTATCCGTGTAAAGGGTACATTCCTTGGCATAAGGACGTTGAGGAAACGTACAAGTATCATCAACATGATAGAGACAGGTTTGACACAAATACTCCTGTTCCACGGCTCGGTGTAAGGTAATACCCGGATGACCGTAGGCTTTGAGAATCATGCCACAATGAGGACAAGTAATTTCTCGATTAGTGATAGATTGATGGCAACGGGGACAATTGGGCATCAGGTCTAACTTAACTGGGTGTTTGGGGGAATTTTCTCACTTGATATTCACTCGCCTGAATCATCTGATACGCTTTGCCAAACTCCTGCTCGAACTGCTGTTGGGTTCCCTCCAACTGCTCTTGTGGAACAGCTTTCCACTGTTCACGGCTTGTCCAACGAATGATCAGGATGACTTCGGTGGGTGTTTCTGGCTCAATCCAGACTTCTTTGCTGATAAATCCCGGACAGCGAGCCAGCATCGATGTCCAGATTTCGGCATCTTTCTGAATAAAGGTTTCCCGAAGTTCGGGCGAGACTCTAATTTTAAGATACTCAATTACCATATAAGACGCTTGATCGGTTACGGTGCAAACGGTTGAATCATACCAATTTCAAGTCAAAGATAGTCGCTTTTCTGCCCCTGCTTCTCGCTTTAGGGCGGGTAAATACGGCAGCAGTTGTGGGCAAGATAGCACAAAATGGAACTGGGGGTTGGAATCAACCTCCCTTCCCCTATCCTGGGGTTAGCCACCGAGTTACAGGAACAGCGTATGGATAATAGAGATTGGCTGAAGCAGTTATTGATGGTTGGTGTAGGCACAACCTCAATGGTTGCAGACAAACTACGAGAAGTTAGTGATGAATGGGTAAAAGATGGAAAAATTAATCCAGAGCAAGCCCAAGGATTCGTTGATGATATGGTGCAGCAGATCAAATCGGAACAAGGTAACTTTGAAGTCAACATGGAACGACAGCTACGGCATCTGTTGCAGGAGTTAGGTGTGCCTCGGCAAACAGAAGTGGATGAATTGCGGGGGCGCATTGATAGGTTGGAACGTCAAGTGCGGGATCTAGAAAATAAGCTGTGGCGTTAATCAAACATTGAATAGGAGGATAGATTTTGAGAGATATTCTAATCAGCTTAGGTGTTATTGTTGCCTGTGGATTGTTGTTGGTCGTGACTCAACTCAGCCGTGGGAGTGCAACCGCCGACGAACTCAACCCAACCCAACCTCAACCCCTAACCCAAGTTACCCAGGCTAAACCAATCCCTGAAAATCAATCAATTGCTATGAGTACGGATTCAACTGAGGAACAGAACACCGAGCAGGAGGTTGTAACCACACCATCGGGTTTGAAATATGTCGAACTCAAAGAAGGTGAAGGCGCACAACCCCAAAAAGGTCAAACCGTTGTGGTTCACTATACCGGAACCCTGGAGGATGGCACCAAGTTTGATAGTTCCCGCGATCGCAACCGTCCCTTTTCCTTTAAACTCGGTGCAGGACGGGTGATCAAAGGCTGGGATGAAGGCGTTGCCACGATGAAAGTGGGCGGACGTCGTCGGCTGATCATTCCCCCGGAATTGGGGTATGGCTCCCGTGGTGCAGGTGGCGTGATTCCGCCTAACGCGACTCTAATTTTTGATGTGGAATTACTAAAAATTAGCTGACTTAAGCTTTTAGCTTCAGCTTTTAGCCTTGGGTTTAAACCCAAGGCGGCTGGTGAGACAAATGACGAATGACGAATGACGAACAAATGACGAATGACAAATGACAAATGACAAATGACAAATGACGAATGACAAATGACGAATGACAAATGACAAATGACGAAATAATCACTGATTGGGATTGGCAAGATTGCGGAAGCGAGTATACTGAGGGTCGAAAATCAACTTCACGACACCAATGGGACCATTGCGATGTTTGGTAATAATCACTTCTGTGATCCCTTGATCAGGGGTATCCGGATGGTAATACTCATCCCGGTACAACATAATCACTAAGTCCGCATCTTGCTCAATCGAACCCGACTCTCTCAAATCAGACATCATCGGTCGCTTATTCGTCCGCGCCTCTACCCCTCGACTAAGCTGAGATAAGGCAATCACAGGAGTATTCAGTTCGCGGGCTAACCCTTTGAGAGAACGGGTAATCCGAGACAGTTCTTGGACTCGATTTTCACTACCACTCCCTTCCATTAACTGCAAGTAATCGATCAATACCAATCCCAGCGTTCCCCCTTGTTCTGCCTGGAGACGCCGCAGATTTGATCGCATCTGCATAACGGTGGGGTTAGGCGTATCCTCGATATAAATGGGTAATTCTGATAACGTTCCCAGCGCATGGGAGAGGGGTTCCCATTGATTTTGAGTAATTCGCCCCGTTCGCAAATAGTTACTTTCAATGCCAGCCTCGCTGGATAAAAGCCGCTGGACTAATTGCGCCTTGGACATTTCTAAACTAAAAATTGCGACAGGAAATCTGTTAGCAATATTGCGAGCCATAGCCAACGCAAAGCTAGTTTTACCCATTGAGGGTCTTCCTGCCACAATAATTAAATCAGAGCGCCCAAACCCACCCGTTATCGCATCCAAGTCATAGAAATTAGAGGGTATACCGGGTAAGGCAAGTCCTTCATGAAGCGTTTCGATTTCTTGGAAGGCTTGAATTAATGTCTCAGAGATTGGCACTAACCCTTGTTGTGGACGCACCTGAGTCAAATTGAAAATTTTCTGTTCCGCTTGCTCAAGAACAAAGTCCAACGCCATCGGTGTCTCGTAACCCAATTGAACAATCTCATTTCCCGATTGGATAAGTTGACGGCGCAGGTACTTATCCATCACCAACGCCGCGTAGCGGTCAATATTCACGGCTGACACCGTGCGTTCAATTAACTGCGCTATCTTGCTCTGACCCCCCACCTTGTCTAATAATTTATGGTCATATAACCAAGAGGTAACGCTCATGAAATCCGTTGGCTTACCTTCATGGTGCAGAATAAAGGCAGATCTATAGATTTCTTGGTGAGCGCTAACGTAGAAGGCTTCTGGAGATAATAAATCTACCACTCGACTCATTGCTTCAGGATCAAGCATGATCCCACCCAAAATAGACTCCTCCGCCTCGATGTTTTGAGGCGGTACAGAGCTAGGGATGATTGAAAGGTTAAAGTTTGAAGCCATCGCCAGAGATAGCGAGTACAACCAGAGGGTAGGGGAGCAGGGGAGCGGGGGAGCGGAGGGCTGTAAGGTTCATACTACTTGCAGGTAACTCTAATTTAATTTCCTCTTTCCTTGTTCCCCTGGAAGGGCGGGTTTAGTTAGGTTATCGGGACAGTGCCAAACCGTTATCGGTAAAACCCGCCCCTACATCCGGAGACGTAGCATGCTACGTCTCTACATCGGAGCAACGTGAATTTCTATAACCGCCGTAACTTCTGGATGCAGTTTGACTTGTGCCTTGTAGAAACCGAGCTTGCTGATATCGGGAAGCGTGATTCCCCGACGATCTACCTCTTGGTTTGTGGTTTCTTGAATGGCTTCTGCTACATCAGCTGCCGTAACCGTACCAAAGATTGCCTCTTGTTCACCGACTTGCTTGCGGATGGTAAAGCGACCTATGGTTTCTAATGCTGTCTTACGGGCTTCAGCTTGCTGCTTTTCTTCGAGTAAACGTTGTCGCTCTTGTTCTTTACGCCGCTCAACTTGCTTGAGAATACCAGCAGTGGCTAAGGTTCCAATCCCATGGGGAATTAAATAATTACGAGCATAGCCAGGAGCGACATCCACCAGTTCGCCGGATTTGCCTAGCTTTCTAACGTCTTGATTTAAAACTAACTGTACACGTTTTGCCATTGTCTTTTTTTGGGTACGGGCTGCTTGACTTAAATACTGATGCTCACTCAGAATTCCAATCATACGAAAATTTGCTATCCGAGTGCAACTCCTGGTGTAGAGACGTAGCATGCTACGTCTCTACTGGGTTAAAACTGATCCTTCATTCCCCGCAATCGGGCAAAGGTTTGCACAGGTTCTGTACTCTTAACTGCTTCTTGGAGTGTCGGTTGTTCCCAGCGCAAAAAGGGATTCGTCCGTTTTTCGACGCCCAGTAAGGAGGGGACTGTT
This sequence comes from Coleofasciculus sp. E1-EBD-02, assembly GCF_040218245.1. Lineage (NCBI taxonomy): Bacteria > Bacillati > Cyanobacteriota > Cyanophyceae > Coleofasciculales > Coleofasciculaceae > Coleofasciculus > Coleofasciculus sp. E1-EBD-02. The sequence continues at coordinate 23,311 of NZ_JAVJQN010000064.1, forward strand.
GCCTCTTTTCGACGACGAGCCGCTTCAACGTCAGTATAGCGGCTTTGCAGGTCTGGGTTGTTGGGATCAACGGTTTGGGCAAATTTAAGATTCTTTAGGGTGTATTCATGGGCGCACCAGACACGGGTGTTATCCGGTAACCTTCGCAGCTTACTCAAGGAATCAACCATTTGCTTGGGTGTCCCTTCAAAAAGCCTGCCACATCCTCCGGCAAATATGGTGTCACCACAGAATAATTCACCCACATCATCGCTGGTGACAGGGGGAAAATAGTAGGCAATATGTCCGCTAGTATGACCGGGAACAAAAAAGACTTCAGCCGTGCGATCGCTAAACTGAACCTCGTCTCCCTCTTGTAAAAATACCTGTTGTCCCGGAATTCTGCCCCGATCTTGGGTTCCCCCATAGACACAGACATCAGGATACCGCTGAATTAACTCTTGATTTCCACCCACATGATCCCAATGATGATGAGTGTTAAAAATTGTTACTAACTCGACACCCAGTTTTTCCAGATGCTGTAATACAGGTTGAGCCTCGGCTGGATCAACCACAGCAGCAATGTTCTGTTCGGGTTCATGCAGCAAAAAGATATAGTTATCTGAAAGGGCTGGTAGTCGATGGACTTGCATATTAAATCGTTCCTCCTCAAAAAAGTCTGCTATCAATCATTTTCCCTATTTGACAGATAAACCACCTCAATGGCAAATCGTGTCAATAGGCATTAGATTAGAATGGAAATACTCAAGAGCCTTTAACCTTCATCCTATCTCTACTGCCACTCACTCAGCTTGAGATGACGAACCTCGGTTAACTAGGCTATCGTAGTCGAAAATCTAGGTCACCGCTAAAAAAGACTAACCGCCCATGGCAGTAACTATTCAACGCCCCTCTAGTCCCGCGATCGCCTCAATTGTTGATCGGATTCTCGATACAGGTCAATTGAGCCGTTGGGAGTATCTTCAGTTGGTGACTACGATGCTTTCTGACTATAAAGTTACCGAAGAGGAACGTAGTTATATTAATCGGGTCTTGGATGAACGGCAAATGGGACGACTACAGTGGATCAGTTAAAAAAGACCAACGTGTTGAAACCCAAGCGAAAGATTTCCTTAGTTGTCAGTGACTTATCGAGCAGTGGATCGGGCAGGTGGGGCGGTGCCGTGCGACCTTTTTTATTGTATAAAGCTCTCAAGAAACTTAATTATGAAGTCGAAGTTATAGGATTTGTTCCCCACGAGCAGAGTTCAGATAGTCCGCTTTCTGAAATTCCTATTATTACAATTCCCGCTTATAATTATCCAAAATTCATTATTTCCTTGAATACTCTAATTAAGACTATTCAAGGAAATATTATTTATGCCAGCAAATTAAAACCAACCAGTTTTGGGGTTGCCCTTATTCAAAAATTTAAAACCCGATGTCCTGTTCTCTTAGATATAGACGATTGGGAGTTAAGTTGGTATGGAGGTGATGATTGGACATACCGTCCTAGCTTAAAACAATTCGCTAGAGATATTTTAAAACCTGAAGGCGCTCTTAGAAATCCTAATCATCCTGTTTATTTAAGGTTGACAGAAGGTTTGGCTTCCCAAGCTGATGTGATCACAACTCACACTCATTTCATGCAAGAACGTTTTGGTGGTGTATATCTACCTCAGGGCAAAGATACGACAGTATTCGATCCCAGTCAGTATAATCCAGAAATCAGTAGAAAACGATATGATCTGGCTAACTATCGAGTTCTCATGTTTCCAGGAGCGCCACGCCCTTATAAAGGTGTAGAAGATGTTTTAATCGCGCTTGATCAATTAAATGAGTCCGACTTAAGGCTTGTAATTGTTGGGGGTAGTCCTTACGATGATTATGACCATCAACTCATGGAAAAATGGGGGCATTGGATTATCAAGCTACCAAGGTTACCTGTGTTAGCAATGCCTGAAGTCGTTGCAGCAGCTCATATTGTGGTCGTTCCTCAGCGAGATACTCCAGCCGCTAAAGCTCAGTTTCCGCTGAAATTAACTGATGCGATGGCAATGGGCAAACCAATTTTATCCACTCGCGTTGGCGACATTCCAGAAATTTTAGGAGACACGGGTTATTTAGTCGATGCCAGTTCTCCTGAACAAATTGCTGATAAAATTCGGTGGATATTTCAAAACTACCAAGAAGCAATTGAGCGAGGAAAAGAAGCGAGGAAAAGGTGTATGGAGTGTTACAGTATAGATAAAATGGCAGATATACTATCTGAAGTGATTAGTCAATTATAGTTTTAAGTATTGATCCTACTAAAGAAAATAAGACTCTATGGCTTCAAATTTATTATCAAAAGTTATTAGACGATATCCGATTCGAGTGGGGACAACGGTTCTCTTAGGATTATCGGGTGGATTATTTAACGGTATTGGTACAGCCCTAATCGCTCCGATCGTTTTAAATCTTTTAGGTATAGATTTAGATTTAAAAAGTGGTCCGCCCATTCTCCAGGCGATTATGTCTCCCTTTAATAACCTGCCGGGAAATTATCGACTGGTAGCGATGGCGGGAGCTATTGTGGGACTAATTATTTTAAAAAATCTTTCTAATTATGCCAGTACATTAGCCTCCAGTTCGTTGAGACGCCGAATAACGTGTGATTTACGAGAAGCTGGTGTGAAATTATTACTAGACGTAGATATAGATTTTTACTCTCGCATGAAAGTCGGCGATCTAGTGAATCGCCTAGGTACAGAAATTGGTCGAGCCGCTGGAGAAGTCAGCACCCTACTGAATATGATGGTGACGGTGACGAATGCCCTAGTATTTCTCGCCTTGCTACTGGCTCTTTCCTGGCAATTAACGTTGGCTTCAACGGTTCTAGTGGCTATTGTTGCGTTAGTCAATCAATACTCAATTAGTCGTGCCAAAGCATTTGGTAAACAGCTATCAAGTCTGTCAAAAGCTTATTCGATTGCCGTGCTAGAAACGTTAAGCGGAATTCGACTGGTTAAATCTACTGGTAATGATGAGAGAGAGTATCAAAGAATCCGGAAGCTAATCCGCGATCGCGAAAAGGCGGATTTTAAGTCTCAGGCAAACAATGCAGCCATAGGACCTGTTGGTGAAGTGACTAGCATTGTCGGTTTGCTGGGGATTGTGTTTATGGGGCGAATATTTTTTGCTAGTCAGATAGAGGCTCTATCTGCGGTATTACTAAGTTTTCTCATCTTACTGCAACGGCTCTTACCGTTAATTTCCCAGTTAAATAAAGCCAGGGGTTCCTTAGCGAATAGTTCAGCCAGTGTGGAAGTAGCACATGACTTCTTGCGTTATGATAATAAGCCCTTTATGCAGCCGGGTTCTCAGCCTTATCATCCATTGAAAAAAGGAATTTATTTTGATCAGCTATCGTTTGCCTATCCGACTCAACCGAACAAGGTAGTGTTAAAAGAGGTTAATTTAGACTTACCTCGTGGGACAACATTAGCGTTAGTGGGAGCATCGGGTGCCGGTAAGTCAACGTTAGCAGATTTATTACCACGATTTTATGATCCCACAGAGGGGAGTATTACCCTAGATGGAATCGATTTACGGGAGTTTGATATCAAAAGTCTCCGTAATAATATGGGAATTGTTAGCCAAGATACGTTTTTGTTTAATACCTCGGTTCACGATAATATTGCCTATGCTCGACCAGATGCTTCCGAAAAAGATGTAATTGAAGCAGCACGACGGGCGAATGCCTTAGAATTTATCGAACAACTCCCTGGGGGGTTTAATACAATGATTGGCGATCGCGGGGTGTTATTATCAGGAGGACAGCGTCAGCGCCTTGCTATTGCTCGCGCTATTTTACAAAATCCGGATATCTTGATTCTGGACGAAGCTACGAGTGCATTAGATACAGTTTCTGAGCGTTTGGTGCAAGAAGCGCTGGAGGAATTGAGTCGCGATCGCACAACTCTGGTTATTGCTCACCGCCTTTCCACTGTGCAAAACGCTGATCAAATTGCAGTTTTAGAGAAAGGGTGTGTGATGGAAGTCGGAAAACATGAGGAACTTTTACGCAAAGGAGGATATTATGCACGGTTGTATCAGATGCAATTTGCTGAACATCCTCAAGGTACGCCCACCACAAATCCTGCTTTAATGAAAGCCTCTCACGAAGTCCGAACCATGCTCAATTCCATGCTCGGTTCTATCCGGTTGTTAGCGGATGACTTAGTAGATACTCCAGAAGAAGAGAATGAATTACTAGAAGAATCGTATAGTTCAGCTATCAATATTCTCAATACTATTGAATTGTTTGAAAATAGTGCTAGAATGGTGAAAAAATAAGCTTTATCCTCTTCAAAAACTTAAAAAAATATAACAATCCGATGAATAAATATTATGTTTTTTTCACAAGAAATGTCCTACCTAAACCAGAAGCTCATATAGTTCATGATGTTAATACTGCTAATGCAGCAGCAAACCTAGGCTATCCCGCTGTCTTAGTCTATCTTCAGAAACCACAGCAATCCCTTAATCCCATTGACTGGATTTATCCGTTTCGCCTAAGCCAGCCAGAGGAAAAAATCGTTAAATATTACAATATTGACAATAAACTTAAAGTTATTCCCCTCGCTATGCCGTGGCCCATTGGTCGAATTGGAGGAAAGTGGACTCACCCCAGTACGATAGTCTGCAAGTACTATTTTCCTATTCATATTTTTCCTCATACTAAAATTTTGCATACTTTAGATTGGAATTTGGTAAAAATAGCGATTAAATCGGGCATTGCAGTTATTTACGAGCGAGAACACTATCCCAACCATAAATATGAACCAGAAATTGTCCAGAATCCTCTCTTTCAAGTAGCGGTCACAGTTGCCGAACCTGTACGCGATAAAATGATTCAAAAAGGGATGCCACCAGATAAAATCCTCAAGCTTCATCTTAGCTTTAATCAATCATTTCTAGTTCGACAACCTGACAAAGCTAAACAATGGCGACAAAAGTTGCTAGCCGAGGGACGACAAAAGTTGGTAGTATATTCAGGAGGATTGTATAGATTTAAAGGGGTTGATCTGCTAATTGATGTCGCTCAAAAATTACCCCAGATTCAATTTGCCTTTGCCGGAGGAGATGAATCACAGGTACAAGCCTATCGGCAACTAGCCAGGGAAAAGCAAGCGGATAATGTTACGTTCTTGGGTTACATTCAGCACGAACATTTACCTAGTTTACTGCAAGCTGCCGATATCTTAGCTCATCCTCACTGTTCGGGCGAAGCAGCAACGTTTACCTCACCCCTCAAATTTTTTGAATATTTGGCGTCTGGAACTCCTATTGTAGCAACAGAGATACCTCCCTTAATGGAATTTAAAGAGACAAATATTATTGCTGGCTGGTGTGAACCCGATTATTCAACTCGATACGCTCAATGCCTTAAGCAAGTGTTAGACAATTATCCTCGAAAAATTGATGGTTATGTTGAACAGATTAATTTTGCACGTCAGTTTTCTTGGGAGAATCGATTAGCAATAATTATAGATCACATTGAAAAAAGTTATATCCTGTAATTAGGGGATGATAGTTTATGAAATTAAAGTATTAGACCTAAAGCGTAGTAAAATTTATTGTAATTCATCAAACCTACTATACCAGAAAAAAATATTGTTTTAAAAGGGTTGGAATTGAGGTTAAATCAAAAAATATTGTTACATTGGAATAAATTTAGGAGGAAAATAGCAAATGTTCAATTGTCTTATATTAGGTTCAGGACGTAGTGGCACTAGTATGGTGGCTGGGACTCTGAATGGTGCAGGATATTTCATGGGAGATAGGATAATGTCTCCAACTCGAATCAATCCTAAGGGCTATTTTGAATCAAAAAATGTTGAAGCTATTAATGAAGAATTATTGAGTCAGGTAGTACCTGCACGACCAAGAGGAATAATTGGAAATTTTTTCAAAAACAGACCGACTAGAAATCAACGCTGGCTTGCCAGAATACCTTTGGAAAAAAAAGTTCATTGTTCTCAGGGAATAGCAGAAAAAATAGAATCATTAACGCAGAAACAACCTTTTTGCTTTAAAGATCCTCGCTTCTGTTATACATTGCCTGCCTGGAGACCATTTTTAATGGATACTGTATTTTTGTGTATATTTAGACATCCAGCGGCAACTGCTTCCAGCATACTGAAAGTTCGTGAAAAGCAAAAATATTTACATAATTTTTCAATAAATTTTGGTCAAGCATTGCAAGTATGGGAACTCATGTATCAGCACATTTTGAAAATTCATATACACAAAGGTAAATGGTTATTTATTCACTATAACCAAGTATTAGAAGGGACAGGAATTGATAAAATTGAAGAGTTTATTGATGGCAACGTAGACCGTAACTTTCCTGATGCTTCATTACAAAATTCTGACTCATTTGAACCTGTATCGGCAAAGACTTATGAAATTTATGAAGAATTATGTAAATTAGCTAACTATAAAGAGTAAACATTGGCAATTACATGAGTTGATTAATAAATAAAATTAAGTTTTTATTTATTATTTTTGTTAATTCAATCCAAATAAACTGATTTCAAGGAGTTAAAAATATGATAATGCCTAATTTTTTAATTATAGGGGCGGCGAAAACAGGAACGACTTCACTTTACAGATATTTAAAGCAGCATCCGCAAATTTACATGAGTCCTGCAAAAGAACCAAAGTTTTTTGCCTATGAAGGAGAAACATTAAATTTTTGCGGTCCCGATGACTCTGAAGAAGCCAAGTCAGTTGTGACTCATATTGATGCCTATCAAGCACTATTTAATAAAGTAACCAATGAAATAGCGATTGGTGAAGCATCTACAATCTACCTTTACAGCCCGAATGCGGTCAAACGGATAAAACACTATATTCCTCATGTAAAGCTGATTACTATGCTTCGCAATCCAATTGATAGAGCTTATTCAAATTTTTTACATTTGGTCTACCAAGGTCGTGAACCATTAACAGATTTTGCCCAAGCTCTTGCACAAGAAGAACAGCGAATATTAGATAACTGGTGGCCTTTTTGGCATTACAAAAAACGGGGGTTATACTATGTCCAACTGAAACGCTATGTTGATGTGTTTGAACGTGATCAGATTAAAGTTTATATCTATGAAGATTTTCAGAACAATCTTTTCAATATTTTGCCAGACATTTTTCAATTTCTAGAAGTTAACGAAACATTTATTCCTTGTTTATCCGAAAGGGTTAGAGAATCCCGCCGCGCTCCAAAAAATAAAACTTTATATACACTCTTTAACAAACCCAACCCAATTAAATCGATGTTGAAGCCACTGTTTTCTGAGAAACTGCGCCAGCAAATTACGTTCACTGTTAACAATGGAAATCTTGTTAAACCTAAAGTTTCACAAGAAGTCCGCAAGCAACTCGTCGAATTTTATAGAGAAGACATTCTTCAGCTTCAAGAGTTGCTTCAGCGAGATTTATCAAAATGGTTAGAGTATTGAGACTGAAGCGACTTTGGCAGAAAAACTTTGCTAAAACTTGACAAATTCAGCATTTATAAGGCAAGATGAGAAGCTGCCTTTCTACACCTGCTCGGATCAGGTAAAGATCTAGCAAAAGCAGCTCAAAGCCTGAGAGTCACAGCGATTTATCGCTTCTCTACGGGATTAGGACTAAGGAAAAGTCGTTAGGCTTAGTACAAGTGTTAAGCTAGACAGTGCTGTCGCTTGTATATCTGATGTTGTGTCTTAGTCCTAACCTACTAATGAGCTAGCTACCTGTACGGCTACATTTAAGGACAATTCCATGAGTTACGCAATTATTGAGACAGGCGGAAAACAACTACGAGTTGAACCGGGTCGTTTTTACGACATTGAACTCCTACCCGTTGAACCCGACGAAAAAGTTACGATTGAACGGGTGTTGCTGGTTGAAAATAATGGTGACGTCACCATTGGTCAGCCTTGGGTTGATGGAGCAACCGTTGAAGGCACGGTAATGCGGCATTTTCGCGATCGCAAAATCCTGGTCTACAAGATGAAGCCGAAGAAGAAAACCCGCAAAAAGCGGGGACATCGCCAGGAAGTTACCCGTCTGATGGTTGATGCTATTAGTATGAATGGTTCAGTGTTAGCGGGTGCTAGCGCTGAATCCACAGAAACATCGACTCCGGCGACGCCTGTGGAGGTAATGCCACCAGAAGCGGAGGAGTCAGCTCCTGAAGCAACATCGGAAACTGCTTCAGAATAAGAATAGGAGATCCACTCACACTATTAAAACAAGAGGAGACTATGGCTCACAAGAAAGGTACAGGTAGTACTCGTAACGGTCGTGACTCTAATGCCAAGCGGCTAGGAGTTAAACGCTTTGGCGGTCAAGTTGTCAAAGCAGGTAACATTTTAGTGCGTCAGCGGGGTACCAAATTTCATCCCGGCACCAATGTTGGTCGTGGCAAAGATGATACTCTATTTGCCCTGATTGATGGCACGGTGACGTTTGAGAGAAAGGGTAAATCTGGCAAGAAAGTGAGCATTTATCCAGTTGCGGCTGAAGCTGAACTGGCAACAGCTCAGGTTTAGATTAGTAGGTTGGGTCTCTTCCCTAGACTCAACCTACCCCCTGAAGCTAGCTCAGTTGTAACCCAGTTCATGTTAAGATACTTTTCAATTCTGAAAATTCGCTTAGAAAGGAAGACTTAACTATGGAAGCAGCCATGCTGTTGGCGAAATTGCCTGAAGCCTACTCTATCTTTGACCCTATCGTAGACGTTCTCCCAGTCATCCCCGTCTTTTTCTTGCTGCTAGCGTTTGTTTGGCAAGCGGCTGTGGGTTTCCGGTAAATCAATAAAATCAATTATGGCAAGGACACCCAGTTAGGGGAAATGGCACTGACTTTAGAGTTTGTAGTAAGCGATGCGAAGGCTTCTGGTACGCTTCGTGCCTACTACGAACCCAGCTTAAGTCAGCAGCATTCCAGTTAGGGGTGTCCTGATTCATAGTCTACAGCTTTATATATTTAGGGCTTGCTGCACAAAGTCCAAACCCTTAGCCATAAATGCTTTGAGCTTTATTGATAGAGGGTTTGATTCAAGGGAATCGGGTAGCATCCTTCAACTGTATGGCATCACCTTGCTCAGGAAAAATGTGCCCTTGCTCCCCCAGCTCCCAGACGTGCCATGGCACGTCTCTACATTGGCTTCCCCAACTTCCCCCGCTCCCCCTCACCACAACACTTATTCAGCAGCCCCTATTTAGCTGCGTCCGCCAATCGTTTTCTGAAACGCCGATCGCTCGCCAAGGCGTTTAATATAGTCTGAGATAGCTGGGTACTCGCTCAGGTCAAGCTGTAACATGATCGGGATATAACTCAAATACGATCCCACAGCCACATCAGCGACACTAAACTTATCTCCCAACAAGAACGGTTGATTCTGTAAACGTTGCTCAAGCGGGGGAAATAATTTCGGCATTTCCCGCTCTCGACTCGCCTCCACAAAAATTCCCGGACCAAGCGTCGCATTGGCAAACAAAATCCATTGAGCTATGGTTGCTTGCTCCTCCAATCCGTTCAGGTTGCCATATTTTTGAGCCAAGTAGAGCAAAATTGCTCCCGACTCCCACAGTTGGAAATCCTCATCCATAATGGCGGGAACTTTTCCCATCGGATTAATCGCCAGATAATCCGGCTGGCGATGTTCTCCAGCTTGCATGTCCAACAGTACATAGTCGTAGGGAACACCCAGTTCTTCTAAATACCACTGGACAATTGACGCCCGACTGCGGGAGCCACCATAAAGTTTCAGCATCGTCGTTTGGGTTATAGAACTTTGTGAGTGTATTCGTGCTGTTTAACGTCGTCTTCCTTACGCACAACTCGTATCTGATTCAGCACCCGCTTGCGTTCGATAGAGTAGTTAAAATCATCGCGTGTTGTACCGGGGGGAATGTGGGCTTGTGCCTCCGGACGAGTTTTGTAGGTGCGAGCTGCTGCGATCGCGCGGGCGATAAAATCGTCGCAAAAATGAGCCTCGGCGGGAAATTCCGGCGGTTTTTCTGGGGTGTCACCACTGATAACCTCGCCCAGTGTGGTGCCATGCGCCATGGAATAGGAGGTCGGAATCCCTTTGAGAACTGCCTCCAGAGCCGCAGAAGGAATCGGTTCCAGGATTTTCACCTCCTCCACTTCACCCTCTTGTTTTAAGAAGCAGGTGGCTAACCCTACCACTAAATAGTTATCCGCACTAACGTCAGGAGCATTCTGTAATGCTGTTGTGGTTGCCATATTTTCAGTGTCCTTAACTATTCCCAACCCAAACCAATCAGTTACTTGGGTTGCATTTTACCACCTTCTCGACTGGACATTCTTTATTTGTGAGTCAGACTTAGCAATCACTTGCTGGGGAATGTAAAGAAACGTTGCAGATTTCTGGCACGTTACCGTTAGCCCTGTAAGGTTGGGGGACGGAGCATCGCCAGATGGCAATAAAGGTTTGAGTGCTGATTGCGATTGTGCCAATTTTTGTAAGTTCACACAGCTAGCGGGGTGAACAACACCCAGGATAGAGGGAATGACTCAGCTTCATTCATTAAGATTTCAGGAAAGCAACTAAGTTGTGCTGTAGATTTCTCATAGAACATCAATACGTTGGGTTGGCTGGTGATTATTAAGAGGATTAAAGACGCCTCAGGAAGTGACACACCGACACCAACTCGCGGGGTGCAGCCAGACTTAAGGTTGATTGTAGATAGACCGCAGGTGTTGTTGGAGAACGATTATGAACGCTCATGTATTTATCAAAGGCGATGAAGAGAATAGACAATGGATTCCCATGTCCCGCCGGAAACCCCAGCCTTTACCCACGATTACACTAACCCCTCGAACCCCTAACCACCTTTCGATTAAAAATTTACGCACCTCAGCTCAACGCAAAGCCAAACAGGGAGAGTACAGGAGTGCGATCGCGCTTTTGAGTCAGGCAATTAAACATCATCCTACCCACGCCATTGACTATAACAACCGAGGATTGATTTACTTCCAAATGGGTCAGCGTCAAAAAGCTTTAGACGATTACAACCGAGCTTTACAACTCAATCCCGAATTGGACAGCGCTTACAATAATCGCGGCAATTACTATGCTGCCATGGGACAACTCGCCAAAGCACTCGCTGATTACGAAAAAGCATTGGATCTCAATCCGCGTAATGTTCGCACTTGGATTAACCAAGCCATAACCTTTCGGGAATTAGGGCTTTATGACCTCGCCATCGAAAACCTGGACTTGGCTTTAATCCTGGGATGCCTACAAAACCACATCTATGCCGAACGAGGTCGTACCTATCACCTGCGGGGAGACTGGAACTGCGCGATCGCTGACTATCAACGCGCCCTCTCTCAACTCCCTGTATCAGGAACTTCGGGTCGTCTGCGCCAGAAAGTTGAAACCTGGATGGGTGAGTTACTTGATCCCTTAAGCGCATGAATTTCAAACCTCACCAGGGGGTTGAAAGTGTTCCCTGTTCCCTGTTGCCTCTTCCCACCCCGAAATTTATTCAGCAGCCCCTATTTAGTTATCGGGCATGAGACGTCGATCTTCCCAGACGACTTGACGCTGATTTGGATCAACCCGATAACTTTGATCTTGCATAACTCGTCTAGCTTGTGCCGGATCAAACGCTTCGCCGAAGTCATTGCGGAGTTTCTGAACCCGGCTTTGGGTGCGTTTCACTTCTGATCGTACTTCTTGCAACTTCGCCTTTTGGGACAGATGATAGGGCAACAGTTGTGCCAATCCCGCGATCGCGGCAGAACAAAGAATCAGATTTACCACTAATTTAACCGTAATTTCACCCGCCACGACGGAGTAGGAATGCCGCCGTGGACGACGTTCTTGGCGAGGAACCCTGCGGCGGGTTGGTAAAGGTTGCCGAGTGGGTCGAGAGGTTGGGATCGCATTCATCTCAAAAAAAACTCGCTGGAGACTCCCGTTATCGTCTTTAATTTAGCGGCAGAGGAAAGCTCGGCAAAAAGTATCGCTTCCCTTGTACAAAAAAAAGTTGGTAAGACCCCTACCGCCTTATTGACTAACGACGTTTGACGCGCCAGCGTTCGCCTCTCGTCTGGATAGTTACAGACTCGTGCTTTTAAACTGTACGCCTAGGGGGGGATTGAAGGTATGTCCGTTGCCAAAAGGTTGACAATCGCTAACATTTTCTTTCAGCTTCATCCTGGCAGTGTCGGCACTCACCAGTCCACCGACTGACACGATCGAGCTGGTCGCCTAATGTGCCTAACGTTCAGATCATAGACAAAGAGTTTTCCTCAGGCAATACTCTGCTGCGGATAGTCAGATACTTTACAGCATTTTGCTGCCATTATCCGGAATTAGGAGATGAGGGGTGCAACTCAAACCGTATCTACAAGACAAGGGTGGACATCACACCCCTCATCCTTGCCAGTTCCCAGCCAGATTGGGAATGAGAACTACTTATAGAGTTCCGTAGCTAAACGGAAGGCTAAGATACCGGGAATGAGCGCTACGACAAGAGCGACGAAAACTTGGGTATCTGAAAGGGACATGGTTTACAAGCTCCTAATTAAACATCAATATGACCTTTAGTCTACTGGCTATTGCTCCGTTTTCGGCAGAAATTTCGGGCAACACGTTAAGATTAGTTAACAGAAGGCTCATAGTTGCCGAGCAAGAGCAGCTTACATCCTCGTCAATACTCGAAATCATTATTTATTTCATTAATGCTGGATCAAGTTTTTAAGTTACCGTTCAATCTAGGAATAGAAGCCCCCTTAGTCCTGCTGATTTTGGTTGCCCTCGAAGCCGTGCTGTCAGCCGATAACGCGATCGCGCTGGCAACAATTGCTCAAGGGTTAGAAGACAAGCAACTTCAGCGACAAGCGCTGAACTTTGGCTTGGTGGTGGCTTACATTCTGCGGATTAGTCTGATTCTGACGGCAACGTGGGTGGTCAAGTTTTGGCAATTTGAACTCCTCGGCGCTGCTTATTTGCTTTGGTTAGTCTTCGAGCATTTCACCTCCGAGGAAGATGAACAACATCACCATCATGGACCCCGATTTACATCGCTGTTACAAGTAATTCCTCTGATCGCCATTACTGATCTAGCATTTTCCTTAGATAGTGTCACCACCGCGATCGCGATTTCTAACCAAATCTGGCTGGTTCTGGCAGGTGGCACCATCGGTGTGATTACCCTACGATTTATGGCAGGATTATTCATCCGTTGGCTGCAGGAGTATGTCAACCTGGAGGATGCGGGTTACATTACCGTTGGTATAGTCGGATTGCGACTTTTGGTTCGGGCGATTAATCCCGAATTCGTGCCGCCCGAATGGTTGATGATTACCATTATTGCCTTGATCTTCCTCTGGGGATTTTCTCAGCGCATGAATGAAGTAGACAACTCACTACCAGAGGTTAATGAACAGCTTCATGAACCCTAACCTACTTCGTTGAGGTTAGGGATTGGCAGAGGGAACCTGCCAGGAAGTCATGAATAGGGCATGAGTTGGTAAGGGATAACCACTTCCAAGCACTTCTCTAGCTTGGCTTAAATGTAGGTTCAGGAATCTCTGAGAACTGGGTAAGTCCAGGATACACCCTTACCAATGCCTTAAGAGACGTAAACATTTACACGAGTGGATTATATCTATGAATCGTGTTCCAGTAGTTAGTAAAGAAGGAAAACCTTTAATGCCCACCAAACCATCCAGGGCTAGACGGTGGGTCAAGGAAGGTAAGGCAGTGGGGAAGTGGTCAGACCTTGGCGTCTATTACGTCCAGCTCACCACACCACCATCGGCTGAGGACGTGCAACCAATCGCGGTAGGAGTCGATCCGGGTAAGTCCTACTCCGGTGTCGGTGTCCAGTCGGCTAAATGTACCCTGCTACAACTGCATCTTATCCTTCCGTTTGGGCGGGTCAAAAAACGGATGGAAACCCGTGCCATGTTGCGACGGTCACGGCGATCTCGGCGGATTAACCGAGATGTCCCATTCAATCAACGCAACCATCGGCAATGCAGGTTTGACAATCGCAAAGGTCACAAAATACCCCCATCCATCAAAGCTTCTCGACAGTTGGAGTTACGGATAGTCAAAGAATTGGCGGCTATCTTCCCGGTGGCGGCGATTGGGTATGAGAGGGTCAGAGCCGACATAGACTTTTCCCAACGTAAGCGTGCCAAGTCGGGTAAGGGGTTCTCTCCGGTCATGGTGGGTCAGGATTGGGCAATATCCCAGATGGAAAAAATCGCCCTTCGACAAGCTCAGGGTATCACCCCTGTCTATATCCGGCACGGCTGGCAAAAGGATGGGAATGGTACATCTCAGCTCCGAACCCAACTAGGGTTAGAGAAGGATAGGGCGAACAAGTCCATAGCCAAACCGGAAACCCACGCGGTTGATGGGGTGACACTGGCTTGTGGGTATTTTGTCAAATATGTCCCGTTTACTGGCTCTAACTCCCACGGTTACACCCACAAGGGTAACGTTACCGTGACCCCTTCCCCATTTAAAATCATCACCCGTCCTGGCGCGGTGAAGCGGGGGAAAGAGTATGGCTTTTTCCGCCGCCAATTACATTTTGAAGTCCCGGATAAGTCGGGGGTCAGAAAGCGTAAGGGTGGGACGATTACCCCCTTTGGAGTGAGGATTGGTGATTTGGTTAGAGCCGAAAAAGCTAGGAAAGTTTACATTGGCTACGTCAGCGGGTTTACCGATACCAAAAAGACCAAAAATATTTCCGTTTGCGACTACACCTGGAAGCGTATCGGGCAATTTGCTCCTAGTAAAGTTGAGTTAATCAGGAGAAATAATGGCTTATGCGTAGCGTAAAAAAAGTTGGATGCCTCCATTCTTCCGGCATCCCGCTATCCCTCCTCGCCCTACGAGAGTTGAGGGCGAGGATTCCCGCGATTTTGTTGAGTAAGTAGGGGGGAGAAATTGAGGATCGTCATTTGTCATTTGTGATAAGTGAACGGTTAGGTCGGGGCGGGTTTAGTTATATCAGGGTGAAAACGAAACGTTAATGGTAAAACCCGCCCCTACAAAAGATGTTTCATCAGAATGTCTTTGCTTCCAGACGTGCCATGGCACGTCTCTACATTGCTTCCCCTGCTTCCCCTGCTTCCCCTGCTTCCCCTGCTTCCCCTGCTTCCTCCCCTCACTACCTAACTATCGGGCATTACCCCAGCGATAATCGCGGCTAAAATTGCCACACCAAAGGCGACGCGATACCAGACAAAGATCCAAGTGTTCCGAGTTTGTAGGTAACGAATCAGCCACGCGATCGCAGCATAAGAAAATACGGCTGATGATATCACGCCCACGGTGAGAGGCATGAATCCCCCCTCCCCAACTCCGGATTCTAATAAATCTTTTAACTCGACTAACCCCGCTAGGGTAATCGCTGGGATACCCAGCAAAAAGGAAAAGCGGGCGGCTGTTCCTCGTTCTAACCTCATAAACAAGCCGGCTGTAATTGTTGAACCCGATCGCGATACGCCAGGAACGAGTGCCAAGGCTTGAGCAAATCCCATCAAGATGCCATCCTGCATCCCCAATTTATCGAAATTGCGCTCTCTAGTACCGATCTTTTCGGCAACGCCCAACAGCAGCCCCATAAAAATTGAAGCACAAGCGATCGCGACGGTACTCCGCAGGGGCGAATTATCAAAATCGGGAATAAATATCTTAATTAACAAGCCACAGAAGACAATCGGTAAAGTACCCAAGCCGATACCCACCGCCATGCGAAAATCGTTGGCTTGGTAATCCCTCCTCTGAATTGCTTGAATTGTGCCTGTGGAAATTTGCCATAAGTCTGACCAAAAATACCACAGCACGGCGGCAATACTTCCCAGTTGAATGATTGCCGTAAAAGCCACCCCTGGATCACCCCAGCCTAATACCACAGGCACGACTTTTAAATGCGCTGTACTGCTAATCGGGATAAACTCCGTTAACCCCTGCACCATTCCTAGTACCAACGCCTGAACTATGTTCATCTGGGAGGTGGATTGGGTTGTGGGTACGGCTACGTCTGTCGTAATGGTGGTGGCAAAACTCTTCAACGGTATGGTGAGTAAGGCACTCAGAAGGCTAATCCTTAAAAATTTGAACCACCGCCACTGCAATTTGATCATGTAAGTAGTCGGATAAGTAGTCGGACATAATTCAAGTTGAGCATGAGGACAAGGGAACAGGGAACAGTCAGGATCTGAGGCTGGTTAAAATTCCCAATCCCTAATTACTAATTACCAGTTACCCGCTTTAATCGGAATTCTGGCATAGCTTGATCGCGATCGCAAACTTTCTGGAGGTGCTAGCCGTACCCTATAATAGGATGTATATCCCCCTAGGGGGGATAATGCTCATGATATATTGAGATATGTAAACATAAGTAAAGAAAATTAAAGAAATCGTGTTTCGCAATAGTATGTTTTCTGATACATCCTCCAACTACTCCAATCCATCAGAAGAGGTTTGGCTTTTGATGTCAATCCGTAGTCCCCTGAATGGTCTAGGGATAGGCTCAAAAGCTAGAGTGCAAGGCTGGTGGCTGTTTGCCGCTGCCTCATTTCTGGTTTCTGTCCCTGTGTTTGTGCAAGCGCCATTAGTCCGGCAACTTCCCTGGTTGAGTTTACTGTTGACCTTAGGATGGATATGGCTGGGATTCAAGCTACTGGCGCGTCCAGGGATGCGAGTATGGGGAGATTTGTTACTGGGTTTTAGTTGGTGCTGGCTAGCCGGTTCAATCTATTGGGGCTGGCTGCGGGCTGAACCTCTGTTACATTTACCCATCGAAGCCATTGGTCTACCGTTTGCCCTTTGGGGGTTATGGCGGGGTAGAGGCGCTGTAGGTAATTTGTTTTACCTGGGTTCTCTGTTCGGGACGGCTCTCACCGATGTATATTTTTATTTAACGGATTTGATTCCCTACTGGCGTCAGATCATGGACGTTGATCCAGCCTTGATCACCCCGATCTTGCAAGAGGCGATCGCACAAGTACAAACCCCTTGGGGAATTAGCTGGGCAGCGGTTTTAGGATGTACACTAGGATTAGTAGGATGTGGGGCATTGACCCGAGGGCGATTGCCGTGGTGGGCATTTAGTGGGGCAGTATTGAGTACAATTTTGGTAGATAGCCTATTTTGGCTAGCAGCTACACTGCAATAAAAACTCATGAATGTCTACAGTAAACAAATATTGACATCAAACCATAAGGGCAGTGAAGTTTCCGGAATCACTCGTTTGGCTTCAGAATGCATCTACTAGGATATAGACTTAATCCTCTGTTTATTTTTTAACCCGTCGTTGCTTCTGTGCCTGTGGTGACTCTACGATCCACTCCCTATTTACTTCTACCGACTGAGACAGGTAACCGCTACCTCCCCCTGGTGGGTAGTAACTGCTGGACAGTTGGTCGCGGAGATGATAACAATTTTGTCCTCTCAGATCGTTGGATTTCCCGAAATCACGCGATGTTACAGTGTACTGAAACTGGTGATTTCTATCTAATTGATTTGGGAAGTCGCAATGGTTCTTTCGTGAATGGACGCCGAGTGAGTATTCCGGTGACATTACGAAATGGCGATCAGCTGATGTTTGGTCAGACTGAACTGGAATTTCATTCGCCATCCGATACCCGTAACCGCGATCGCGATTATAGCCAACCGGCAAGTAGTGAAACCCTAACCTCTACGTTACATGTGCGCCGCCTCATGTCGGTGATGGTGGTGGATATCCGCGACTTTACGGTTCTAACTCGCCAACTGGATGAAAAGATTCTCTCTGCCGTGATTGGCACCTGGTTTCGCCAATCGGGAAATATTATCCGCAAATCGGGAAGTTGGGTGGATAAATATATTGGCGATGCGGTGATGGCAATTTGGTTTCATGGGCATAAAGGGGTGAGTAAAGACGAAGCGATGAATGTGTTGCAAGCGGTTAGCGATTTGCACAGGATGACGGCATCCCTTTCCAGTCAGTACCCCCTACCTTTCCCACTACGCATTGGCACGGGAGTGAATACGGGTTATGCAATGGTGGGAAATACGGGCAGTGGAGATCGCCCTGACTATACAGCAATTGGCGATACAGTGAATGCGGCGTTTCGTCTGGAGTCGGCGACGAAACAAATTGGTCTGGATATTGCGTTAGGAGAAGATACCTATAGCTATCTGGAACAGCTAGGATACAAGAATCTGGGCTTTAAACAACATATTGTTAGCCTGAAAGGGTATGAGAAGCCAACCACTACCTATGCGGGAACCTATGCTGATCTGAATAAGTTCTTAGCGACTCGCTGTTCGGAAAACTTGACTTAAACCGGGTTAAATCGGTCTGAGTTGTGATACCTAACCTGGAAAACCTCGGCAAACTTGGCAATTACTATGGGGCGGACTTGGTCTACGGTAATATTAGGAATAAACTGGGCAAGACTCCCCACTGGTTTATCGGCAATTCCACAGGGGACGATGCGCTTAAACCCGCTTAAGTCAGGGCAAATATTTAGGGCAAAGCCGTGCATGGTAATCCAACGACTGACTTTAATGCCAATGGCGGCAACCTTGTGTCCCTCTAGCCAAACGCCCGTCATCCCGGTTTCGCGATCGCCTTTGAGTCCATAAACCGCCAACACCTCAATTAAGACGGCTTCTAACTGTCGCAGATACCAATGTAAATCTTGCTGATAATATCGTAAATTGAGAATGGGATAGCCGACGAGTTGACCAGGACAATGGTAAGTGACTTCACCTCCCCGTTCTATACGGTGAACCTCCCAATCCGCTTCTGCGGGGTTGAACTTGAGGAAGTCTAAACTTGCACCTTGACCTAAAGTATAGACTTGTGGATGTTCCATTAATAAGAGAACATCATCAAGGGTGGGATCGTTAATCCGTTGTGACAGAAGCGATCGCTGTTGTTCCCAGGCGACAGTATACGGTATAAGTCCTTGATTGTATAGTAAGCATTGACGTTGTGCCATTCACGTCCTATTTTCTGAAGATAACTTACCTATTATGAAAGACAAACTGATCTATTGGGTAAATCAGTTATTAGTCGCTGATTTCTTCCTGGTTTTATTCAGCTTCTTCTGGTTCGCGATCGCACTGTTGGGGCGATCGATTGGTGTTTCACTGGGATTAGACGTGTGGTATAGCTTGTGGAATCCTGTCTTTACTCCCGCGATCGGTCTTTTAATGGCAGGTGCGCTGTTTACTGGACTGATGAACCAGATTAACAAGCGTTTGAATTCAGATTGAATTCTGCCAAATATCTGGAAATGCCATCGCCAAATTGTCGCCAAATTGTAGTGGCGTGGCACACCTTTTGCAAGATGAATTAACCATTAGCCCGGAAACTGTAGGGGCGCAAAGCCTTCATTGTCAACTTTAACCCCTCACCCCCAGCCTCTCTCCCAACCCTGACAGGTGTAGGTTTTTTATTTTAGGGTGGGGACAAGACAAGGAGGACAAGGATGGAAAGAAGACAAGGGGGAAAAACCGTACAGAATTCGGTTCGGTCAAACTAACTTCTAAAAGCCGAAACGCCCGATTTTTCGTTAAAACTCTTCCTTGTCTACTGGTCTACTTGTCTTCCTTGTCTTACCTCAACCCCAATCTTAAAAAACCTACCCTTGTGAGCTCTCCCAACCCCCCTCGTTCCCCCCGTGAGGAGGGATGACAGAGGATGCTTCGCTTTTGTTGCACGGGAGAGGGGAGCAAGAGAATCCGGTTCCCCTTCTCCCCACGGAGGGAGAAGGGGTTAGGGGATGAGGGGGAATTCCGAGTTGAAATCGCCCAGCAGAGTTCGGGGTAGGAGGCGTTTCAATCCCTGATAGGGATTCTGGGGAATTCCGAGAGCGGTCATCTGGAAGCCTGAGACTATGTAGGGCTTGCTGAATAAGTCGGAGAAAAATAACCGATGGACTAATTAGTTGTTTAACTGTTAAGCAATATAAATATTTCCGGCTTTATTTCCTCTTAATGATAAGGTTTGATCATAATTAAAGACTGAAAAATACCTGATTGTGGAAAGAAACAAAAAAAGACAAAAAACCTGCCGTAGCAGGGCAGACAGATTCATTACTAAAAATGTAATAGCAATGGCTGTTTCTGAAGTATGGGGCAGTCTAGCCATGACTCGATTCAGGC
>NZ_JAVJQN010000065.1:0-18701 GCF_040218245.1 Coleofasciculus sp. E1-EBD-02
ATGGATATAAGTCCAAAGGGCAGTTGCGAAAAACCCCTGAGCTTCGACAGGCTCAGCTACCGCGTAGTCTCAGGGGTAGGAAGCAGAAACTCAAATCGTGAGGTTTGGGAATCCCTCGTCTCCGGCGAGGGAGGATGTCAAATTCAGGATAAGTTCACTGTCCCTATCGGTGGAATGGTAGAAATTGATGCGGAGCGAGGCACAATTCGTTTATTAGAATCGGTAGTAATTTGATATATAGCAGTTTAGTCCTGATTAAAATACATTATTGCATTCCACGTTGCTGTAAACGGCTGCCTGTCTACATCTAGTGTTTCTGATCCTTTCCCGAACTAAGCCGCCCGTAACGGCAGGTGCTTGGACTTATCTGCTAAGAAACCCATTAGATTGTGCAAAAATGAGTGGCTGACTGGCTGATCGGTCGCTTCTGGATGGAGTGGTGTCGCGATCGCGTCCACAGATTGAGGACAGGCAGTATGAATCACTAAGGGAATTTCTTCGACCAATCCGACTGTCATTAATCGAAAAGCAATCTGCTGTACCGTTTTTACCGAAAGTCTGAGTTGTTTAGCAATTTCCCTCAAGGACACAGTGCCGCTGGTATACTCCCAGACTTGAGATTCTAAGGCGTTGAGGGGATAACGAGGGTGTCCTGTAACACTGAGCAACCCAGCATTAACATCAGGTAGTTTATCGCTTAGGACATCCCAGTTACGCAAAGAACGTAATCCTAGTAAATTAGCACCTAGGGTATTTAAACTCAAACCCGTCATTCCTAACATGGGGAGTTTAACTTCATGGCTGAACTTAAAATGACCTGTTTTGAGTTGAAACAAGGTACAGGTGGGTTGTAACACTTGGACTTGGAATAACCATTTGATTTGTTGAAGGGTTAACAACCCATGTTTTTGCAGGTATGTACCCAAGGGTTGCTCCTGAGGCAATGACTCACTCAATTGAGTTAACTGACTTCTATCCATCCACTGGCGTTGAGCAATTAACTTGATTAATCCTAGATGCTTTAACTGAGAATCAACTGCCACAATTCGACCGCGATAGACCCAAACATAGCAAACGCCATTGGGGGTGACAGGAGTAGAAACATCAGTATTCACAGTGAGTAAACCCGTATGATGCCCTTTACCAAGGAGCCGAAAAATTTCGGGTAATGAAAAGTCAGTGAGTGAGCCTGTAATACACATTGTTCTTACGTTGATATTAGTTTTGTTATTGAGGATGCAAAGAGTAGGGTAACGCCTTCAAAGTCAGCCTGTTTAGCTTGATCCCGAAAAAAATCTGTAGTTTTTGCTACTCTTAGTTTAATCCCTGATGAAAGTTTCATACAATTGCTTTTTACTAAGTTGTGTTAAGAAAGGAGAATCTTTATTAAATTACAACTCGAAAAGTTGCGCCTCATAACCATTCTCATGTTTTGCTGTCATCCATTTGTACCTAAGACGATTCTTTCTCGGTTAAAGTTTATTTAACATCCTACTGAAGGCAGACAATATTAAAGGTGTTGACCCTGAGCGAAGTCGAGATGTTAAATAGTCGGTCTATCCTTAGCTGGAATGAGGACGATGAAAGAAACAAGGCAGAGTCGAGAATTCTCCTGCCTCATTTCATCTTCCCAAGCGTTTCAGCGGAACATACTCTATTCTCCTACATTCCCGACCGCATGTTCGATTAGCTCAGAGCCACTGTCGATGGCATATCCAACAGTTTCGTGCCACATTCACAACAACATTTATGAGTCGCTGGATTTTCGGTTCCACAGTTAGAACACGTCAGGATAGTGGGTGAAATCGGCTCTGGATTATGAGGGTGCAACCCCATCATGTCACTATTGGTATGACCAGGAGCCACCATGGGATAACAGTCCTCATTGCGGGTAACGCGCACATCTAAAAGCACTGGACCGTCATGGGCAAGCATTTGAGCGATCGCATCGGGTAATGCATGACGTTCAGTTACCTTAATGGCATTAATCCCATACACCTGAGCCAGATTCACAAACTCTGGGGTACCGACTTCCAGATTCGTCGCTTCATAGCGATCGCCATAGAACAAATGCTGCCATTGGCGTACCATTCCCAGCCAACCATTGTTAAGGATGACAATCTTGACGCCAATGCCGTACTGCGCGATCGTACCCAGTTCCTGCATATTCATCTGGAAGCTACCATCACCGCTGATACAAATCACGGGTTCGGAGGGTAGAGCCATTTTGACTCCCACAGCCGCAGGCAAACCAAATCCCATTGTCCCTAAACCGCCACTCGAAATCCAGTGACGGGGCTTATTTTTCAGGAATTGAGCCGCCCACATTTGGTGTTGACCGACATCAGTGGTGTAATAAGCGTGGGGGGATTGACGAGCAACTTCCACAATCACTTCTTGGGGCGAAAGATTCTCCTGGGGATGGGGCAAATCTAAAGGATACTCATCCCGCCACTGTTGTAGGCGATCGCACCACGCTTTCGTCTGATCTGGATCGATACCATTCCCGACTTGATCAGAACGCCGCAACAGGTCAATTAACACCTGACGCACGTCCCCAACAATGGGTACATCAGTGTTCCGATTTTTCCCCACTTCCGCCGGATCAATATCAATGTGAATTACCTTCGCCTCAGCCGCAAACTGTTTCGGCAAACTCGCCACCCGGTCATCAAAGCGGGCACCCAAGGCGATTAACAGGTCACATTCACTCACGGCAAAGTTAGCATACGCCGTGCCGTGCATCCCTAACATTCCCAAAGCCAGGGGATGGGACTCATCAAATGCCCCCTTACCCATCAGCGTCGTCGTTACCGGAATCTGGAAATGCTCCGCCAGTTCCAGAAGTTCTGCCTGAGCACTTGCCGCGATCGCACCGCCACCTACATAGAGTAACGGTTTCTTTGCTGCCCGGATCAAATCTAGTGCTTTGTTAATTTGGTTAGAATTCCCTTTCACCGTGGGACGGTATCCCGGTAGCTTGATCGTACCCGGTTCCACGGGAAAGTAATCAAATTGCTCCATTCCCACATCTTTGGGAATATCAATCAACACCGGTCCCGGTCTACCCGTACTCGCAATGTGAAACGCCTCCGCCACAATCTTAGGAATATCGCGAGCATCATTCACTAAATAGGAATGCTTGACAATTGGCAGCGTAATGCCGAAAATATCAATTTCTTGGAATCCATCCGTACCGATTGCTCCACGGGGAACTTGTCCCGTAATCGCAATCATTGGCACAGAGTCCAAACTCGCCGTAGCTAAACCCGTGACCAAATTCGTGGCTCCCGGTCCGGAGGTTGCCAAACAGATGCCCACTTTACCCGTCGCCCGGGCATACCCGTCAGCAGCATGGGCAGCCCCTTGTTCGTGTCGCACCAGAATATGTTGGAGTTCGCCAGCGGATTCCGCTTGGTAGATTTCATCGTAAATCGGTAGATTCGCACCGCCCGGATAACCGAAAATGTGCTTCACACCATGGCGCTTTAAACTATCAATCAGGGCAAAAGCGCCGGATACACGCCTGACTCTCACAGTTTCAGATTGCACAGCTAGTGCCTCCACTTAAGTCCAACAATTACATGAGGAACGTTACTAATGAGTACTAACCCAAATCTGGGTAAGCGGTTTGCTAATTTGGATACAGCTTAGAGGTTAACCTAATGATTGAGCTTGCTTGGCAAGACGATATTTAATTTTTCATGAAATAACCGAATTAGAAGAAAATTTTATATTTTTTTAAGTTTAATAAGTTTGGCTTGGGTTATAGAGCTTAAATTATCCCTAATAGATGGGTGATAAAACTCACAACTTACCCTGGCGTTTTTCCCCGGCAAATGGAGTCACCTCTTATGTTTTAACTAAATGTGCTTGTGGGGATCGATTGTAGGTTGGGTTGACGAAGGAAACCCAACAAAATTATAGCAGTAGACACATCGATTATGACTTTCCGAACTCTGGTAGAGACGTTGCAGGCAACGTCTCTACCAAATAATGCGTCCTAACCGCTATTACCCATTCTCCGACAGAATCCACTCATTTCATCGCGCTGATTTGAATTGATTGGTGATGTAGGTATCTATTTGTTCAGTAATTTTTGCAAATGTGTCTGAATCCATGCCTTCGTTGGGAGCAAAGAATCTCACTTCTAGAATATACTGTCCGTAACGAGTCCAATAAAACCATAGTTGACAACTATCTAGATGACCCATGGCACAAACAATATGTTCTTGATCAGCCCTAGTGCTTTTATAGTTCCAATTAGAAGGATATCGGTGTTGATAATTACCTTTAAACGTAAAGTTGGGCCACTTATGACTATAGATAATTTCTGGTTTGGAGACAAAGTATCCAATTGTCGCGACAATCGAATGACGGTATTTGAAGATTTGCTGTATGATCTGAGGTGTTGATTGACTGTCCCCATTATTCCATGTTCGCCCCAAGTTTGCAGTTGAGGCAAATCCAGCTCCCTGCTGGCTAGAAAAAGTATCTCTTGTGAGCATCCATTGGACAGTTACAACTCCATTAAATTTGTTATTCCATTGTGTGGGAAATAATGGAGCATTGACCAATAAGCTTTTTAGGGGTATTTTCGGTTGATAATCTAAGGAAAATACGACAAAAATACTCAGCAATAAAGTGGCAAATAAATATCCGATTCGTTTAAGTATTTTTTTTTCATCTTTATTTCCGATTAGTAGGAGATATAACAATATTGACCTGTGGTTCTTGTTGTTGGATGTTGAGATAATTATCTGTGTTATGTCGATTTAGTCGTCTCCTCAGCCGCCTTAGCTACAGGCGCACCTGGGGTTCCGGCTGCGGCTAAAGTCGCGGTCTCTGCTGTCTTTATCGCTGTATCAGAAGCTGTTTTAGCCGATTGTAGAGCCATAGCTACAGCAGCAGGGACACCTCGCCAAGCGGGTAATCCACCAATCAGAACATCGGGACTACCCAGTCCTCCAGTTAGGAGTGGTGGCAGAGGATGGACAACAAAGTCAGTAATTCTAGCTGCGGGTTTACTCATAATCTCTCACCTGGAGGTAAGTTGATTCAAGCCAGCTTACTTCTGTTATTGTAATCGTGAAATCGCTTTAAAGTTTCTTTTCAATAAACATAAGTTGGTTGACAATCCATAACGCTTCCCGATTGCCTTGCTATCGTTTTGAGTCGGGGTGAATTGAGTTACATCAGGGTAAAAAAAAAGTAGAGTGACACCCATCCCGATAAATTTACCAGTTTTTCATCCCCTGCCCTAACCTCAACCAAAAAGGATTGCTATAGTACAGGAAGGATAAATACTGGCATCAGGGGGCAAACCAGGTGATACCATTAGCAGACCTCAAAGCCTTAATTCAACAAACTGAAGCAAAAGGGGGAAGCCAAGACCCAAGTCTGGCGAACTTGTATGCTCAACTCGGACAACTCTATCAAAGCCGACTGGAAAATGGAGAATTTGAGGATTACCAGCACGAACTTGCCCTCGCCATTGAATATTTCCATAAAGCGGTTGACCTGCAACGACGATTGGGGTTAGACACTGACTTAGCGACAACGCTTAATCATCTGGCGGAACTCTACAGAACCCAAGGACGCTACGACCAAGCCGAACCGCTTTATTTGCAAGCCTTAGACATAAGGAAACGTAACTTAGGAGAGAACCATCCTGATATCGCCACCAGCCTCAACAACCTAGCACGACTCTATCACTCTCAGGGACAGTATCCCCAAGCCGAACCGCTTTATCTGCAAGCCTTAGAACTGAGGCAACGTAACTTAGGAGAGAACCATCCTGATATCGCCATTAGCCTCAATGATCTCGCCGCCCTCTACTTCTTCCAAGGACGCTACGAGGAAGCCGAATCTCTTTATCTGCAAGCCTTGGAGTTAAGGAAACGCAGTTTAGGAGAGAACCATCCTGATGTTGCCACCAGTCTTAACAACCTCGCCTTACTTTACTTCTTGCTGGGACGCTATGACCAAGCCAAACCGCTTTATCTGCAAGCCTTGGAACTGAGGAAACGCTTACTGGGAAGGAACCATCCCGATGTCGCCACTAGCTTGAATAATTTAGCAGAACTCTACAGAACCCAAGGACACTACACCCAAGCCGAACCCCTCTATCTGCAAGCCTTGGAAGTGATGAGACGTCTGCTGGGAGATGAGCATCCCGATGTGGCGACTAATATGAACAATCTAGCTGCACTCTATTTCTTCCAAGAACGCTACGAGGAAGCCGAACCCCTCTATCTGCAAGCCTGGGAAATCAGGAAACGCTTATTCGGTGATAATCATCCCGATGTGGCACAAAGCCTCAACAACTTAGCCGGACTCTACTTCTCTCAAGGGCGCCAGGGTGAAGCCGAACCGCTCTATCGCCAAGCGTTGGAAATCTGGCAACGTTTATTGGGCGATACTCATCCGGATATCGCCACGAATCTGAATAATTTAGCATTACTCCACCACTCCCAAGGACACTACGAGGAAGCTGAACCCCTCTATCGCCAAGCGTTGGACTTAAGGAAAC
Organism: Coleofasciculus sp. E1-EBD-02; assembly: GCF_040218245.1. NCBI lineage: Bacteria > Bacillati > Cyanobacteriota > Cyanophyceae > Coleofasciculales > Coleofasciculaceae > Coleofasciculus > Coleofasciculus sp. E1-EBD-02. The sequence continues at coordinate 6,533 of NZ_JAVJQN010000065.1, forward strand.
GGTTATTCGGCGCGAACCATCCTGATGTAGTGACCAGCTTAAATAACTTAGCATTGCTCTACCATTATCAAGGACGCTACGAGCAAGCCGAACCTCTTTATGTGGAGGTGTTGGATGTGGGTAGGCAATTATTAGGAGAGGAGCATCCCGATGTGTTAACCAGCCTGAATAACTTAGCCGCACTCTATAAAAATCTCGCCGAACTTTATTCCACGCAGGGACGCTACGATGAAGCCGAACCTCTCTATCTGCAAGCCTTAGAGTTGCGGAAACGCTTACTGGGAGATGAACATCCCGATGTAGCCCAAAATCTGAATAATTTAGCCATACTTTACTTCTTTCAAGGACGTCACGACAAAGCCAAAGACTTCTATTCCCAAGCTTGGGAGTTAGGAAAACGCTGGCTAGGGGAAGATCATCCGGATGTGGCACAAAATCTGAATAATTTGGCAGGACTTTATTCATCTCAAGGAGAATATGAATTAGCCGAACCCCTGTATGTCCAAGCGTTGATGATTTGTGAAGAACGACTCGGCGCTAATCATCCGACTACAGCAACAATTCGGAAAAATCTCGATGATCTGCGTGCGGCGATGGGATAATTTTTAGGGGAGATGGGGAAGATAGGGGAGATAAGGGAGATAAGGGAGATAAGGGGGAAAAACGAAATCGACAGACAGCTAAAGAGAATGTACCCTATAGGAGTGGGTGTTGCTACCAAACGCTCCGAATCAGGGATCACTCTTGTCGAATGTGCTTAGGATTGATTCGGATTAACGCGATTCACAATAACTTTGTCATTTTTTTTAGGTGAACTCGACTATAAACTCTTAAACACAACTAACTCTGACTGTAACCGGATGAACCCAAAACACTGGAATTTGGGCATGAGCTGTATAGTCTTAATGTTCTAGAGTATGGCAATCGTCAAAACCGATGAGGTTCACCAAATCGTTCAAGAGCGATTACAAGATTGGAGGTTAATTTCATGATGACGGAGTTGTCTGACCCGACGGTTGATAATGAAAAAACGTATGGCGATTTACTGACAGCGATTCAAGCCAGTCAAGGTAAGTTGAGTGTAATCCTAGCGGTTTGTGATGATATCCATTACCGCAACCAACTGATTGAACGCTATGAAACCGAACTCGCCACCTCTATGCGATCGCATCGTGTTACCTTGGTTAAGGATGACCCGAACCTGAGCCACGCCATTACGGAACTTGTCCAAACCGATGACGATTTACCTCAGGGGGGAAACGCCGTTGTCACCATAACGGGTGCTGAACAACTTCTCTGGCTCAAATTCGACGCCCAGCATTCAGAACAGGAAATTTTTTTCGCCTCTTTACCAGAAACCCAAGACGCCTTATCCGCCTTGGCTTGTCCAGTTGTCCTGTGGCTAACTCACCAACTAGAGAGTCAGCTAAGTCAAAACGCCCCAGAGTTCCAAAATTGGTGTCAAGCTGTCTTTCGCTTCCACTCCCAAAAAACAGCCGCTATTCCCATTCAAAACATTGAGCCATTCCGCCATCTTATCGAAGCAAGCGACGCTTGGGATCAAAACGTATCCGTCTTTCCGGTTGCCGATCTCAACGCCTTGATCGAGTACACCAAAGCCAAACGCGGCGTCAACGATCCGAATTTGGCAACCTTATATGCTCAAGTCGGACAACTTTATCAACGACGCTTAGAACAGGGCGAATCTCTGGATTATCCTCAAGAACAAGCCTTAGCCGTTGAGTATTTGAGTCAAGCCATTGACCGACAAAAAGCACTTGGACTAGAAACAAACTTAGCCGAAACGGTGAATAATTTAGCCGAACTCTACCGACTGCAAGGACGCTACCGGGAAGCTGAACCCCTTTATTTAGAAGCCTTAGAACTCAGAAAACGCTTGTTGGGCGATGCTCATCCTGATGTCGCCACCAGCCTCAACAACTTGGCAAAACTTTACCAGGCTCAAGGACAGTACACCCAAGCCGAACCCCTTTATCTGCAAGCCTTGGATTTGAGGAAACGCTTACTGGGAGATGATCATCCAGATCTCGCTCATAGTCTCAACGATTTAGCCACCCTCTATTTTTGTCAAGGACGCTATGAGGACGCCGAACCCCTTTATCTGCAAGCTTTGGACTTGAGGAAACGTCACTTAGGCGATGATCATCTAGACGTGACAACCAGCCTTAGCAATCTCGGATTACTCTATCATTATCAAAGACGCTACGAAGACGCCGAACCCCTTTATCTGCAGGCATTAGACATCGAAAAACGCTTGCTGGGCGAGGATCATCCGGATGTAGCCACCACCCTGAACAATCTCGCCGCCCTTTATAAGTCCCAAGGACGCTATGAGGATGCTGAACCCCTTTATCTGCAAGCCTTGGACTTGCAAAAACGCTTATTGGGAGACAACCATCCCGATGTCGCCACGAACCTCAACAACCTAGCCGCCCTCTACTTCTCTCAAGGACGCTATGAGAAAGCTGAACCCCTCTATCTCCAAGCGTTAGACATCAGAAAAAGCTTATTAGGAAACAACCATCCCGATGTCGCACAAAGCTTGAATAATTTGGCAGGACTTTATTTCTCTAAAGGACCCAATAACAAAACCGAATCGTTTTATTTGGAAGCTTTAAATATTCGCAAACGCTTGTTGGGAGAGAACCATCCTGATGTGGCAACGAGTCTGAACAATTTAGCTTTACTCTATCATTATCAGGGACACTATGACAAAGCCGAACCCTTCTATCTGCAAGCCTTACATTTGAGAAAACGTCTATTGGGGGATATCCATCCCGATGTAGTCTCCAGTATGAATAATTTGGCATTACTCTATCATTATCAAGGGCGCTACGAGCAAGCCGAACCCCTCTATCTCAAAGTTTTGGAACTCGGTAAACGGTTATGGGGAGAAGATCATCCCGATGTCGCGCTCAGTTTAAATAATTTGGCAGCCCTTTACAAGTCTCAAGGACGGTATGAACAAGCCAAGTACTTAATGTCCAAGCTATGGAATTGAGGATCGTCATTTGTCATTTGTCATTTGTCATTCGTCATTCGTCATTTGTCATTTGTCATTTGTCAGCCGAATTTTACCTTAACAGAGGGTTGACCCTTCGGCTTCGCGGCAATTGAGCCTGTCGAAATTCAGGGTCAACATCGAACGCAGTCGAGATGTTGAAACCATTGCCCATTGCCTATTCCCTATTCCCTCTCCCCACCGCAAGACTTATTCAGCAGACCCTAAATCTACTCCTTCTGGACGGGATCGGGGCGGGTTTAGAGAAGTAAATGGTGAGTAACATCAGTTGGTAGTAAAACCCGCCCCTACAAATGCGCGATCGCACGAGAACCCTGTCTGTATTGATAGCTGCGATCGCACGTCCTATAATTGCCAATGAAACTCAGGATCAACAGATATGCTTGCCAGGGTTTGGAGTGCTTCGCTAGTTGGCATCGATGCGGTGAAAGTCGGTGTGGAAGTCGATGTGTCAGGCGGATTACCCGGAATTGTTGTCGTGGGATTACCCGATACCGCCGTCCAAGAATCGCGAGAACGGGTGAGGGCGGCGTTAAAAAATGCCGGGTTTGTCTTCCCGATGCGGAAAATTGTGATTAATCTCACCCCCGCCGACTTACGCAAAGAGGGACCCAGCTTTGATTTACCCATTAGTGTGGGGATTCTCGCCGCCTCGCAGCAAGTTAATCCTGAATTATTAGGCGATTATCTATTTTTGGGCGAAGTCTCCCTTGATGGCAATTTACGCCCCATTGCGGGAGTCTTACCCATCGCCGCCGCCGCCCAAAGTTTGGGGATTTCGGGGTTAGTTGTACCCGCCGATAATGCCCAAGAAGCCGCCGTGGTGCGTGGATTAGACGTGTATGGATTCCAGCATCTGGCTGAGGTAGCAGATTTTTTGAATCAACCGGAACGCTATTCTCCGGTAACCATGGATGAATTACCCCAATCATCCCCCTCCCAGTTTACAGGCGGAAACTTAAACGAAGTCAAAGGTCAATCCCATGCGCGTCGGGCGTTAGAAATAGCCGCCGCAGGAGGTCATAATTTAATTTTCGTCGGTCCACCGGGAAGCGGTAAAACCATGCTGGCGCGACGATTACCGGGAATTTTACCGCCCTTAAGTTTTGAAGAAGCCCTGGAAGTTACCCAAATTTATTCTGTAGCCGGATTACTCAAAGATAAAGGTCGATTAATCAGACATCGCCCCTTTCGCAGTCCCCACCATTCCGCATCAGGTCCATCATTAGTTGGAGGAGGGAGTTTTCCTCGTCCCGGCGAAATTTCCTTGGCGCACCGAGGAGTATTATTTCTGGATGAGTTAACCGAATTTAAGCGCAATGTATTGGAATTTTTGCGTCAACCTTTAGAAGATGGTTATGTGACCATTTCTCGCACTCGACAATCCGTTTTGTTTCCGGCACAATTTACGTTAGTTGCTAGTACCAATCCCTGTCCCTGTGGTTACTTTGGTGATACCCTGCAACCCTGCACCTGTTCAGCGCGACAACGGGAGAACTATTGGGCAAAACTTTCGGGTCCGTTGATGGATCGAATTGACTTACAAGTTGCGGTGAATCGCCTTAAACCCGAAGAGATTACTCGACAACCCCAAAGCGAAGCGTCAGAAGCCGTAAGGGAGAGAGTCAAAGTAGCCCGCGATCGCGCCCGTCATCGCTTCAACTCAGAACCCACACTGCGCTGCAATGCCCAGATGCAAAGTGGTCATTTGAGACAATGGTGTCATTTAGAGGATAGTAGTCGCAATCTTTTAGAAGGGGCAATTCGCAAACTTGGACTATCTGCCCGGGCAAGCGATCGCATCCTCAAAGTTGCCCGCACAATTGCGGATTTATCGGGGGCTGAAACGTTGAAAACAGCACACATTGCTGAAGCGATCCAATATCGTACTATTGATCGTATGCAGTAACACAGATTACACAGATTGAATTACACTTACCAGAAGACTCAATAGAGAATGACACAGATTGACCCGGAAAACTAAATAATTTCCCCAGCGATCTAATCATCTTCTCCCCATAGAGAACTAACACCTCAGTGTAATCAGTGCGACTAACTTCCGGTTATGGCTGGGTGGGTGATGGACTGTATCTTAGAAAATAAGGTTGTCAAACTTGAAAAATATAAATTTGAACAACTATCACTTTTCTCGATAACCGATGCTTGCTAAAGAATAATTACGTGCCAGATTAAGAGGAGAATTGAAAGTTGGTTTGTAGGGGCGGGTTTTACTGTTATCGGATAGAAATAAACCTAGATATTGAAAAACCCGCCCTTCCCCAAGGTATCATCTATCAGCAAAAGTGTAGGTTGATGGCGCACGTTGGCAAAGGGCGCACGTCGGCAAAGGGCGCACGTCGGTGCGCCCCTACAATGTACGAACCCAATTATTATCATCAAATTAGGGTGATATAATTTCAGTCGCATTTTTGGTATGACTCAATCTTGATAACGAGTAAAATAAAGTATCCTTAGCTCAATCTTTGGGCTAGGGACAAGGTTACAGCTAAATCTAAAATAGTATGAGTGTAGATTTACTGACATTTTTTAAGGCGACAAATCCCGGTCATACGATTAATATCGCTGATCCTGACGATCGCAAATACTATATCGACTTTTCTCCTGTCCGGGGCGGGACGATTATTGAGGAGTTGAAGGAAAATATTACCATATTCTATGCCAATCAGCCAAGTTGTGATTTGTTTACTGGACATATCGGTTGTGGCAAATCCACGGAGTTACTGCGGCTAAAGGCGGAATTGGAGGCGGAGGGGTTCCATGTTGTTTATTTTGAGTCGAGTGATGACTTGGAAATGGCAGATGTGGATATTGCGGATGTGTTACTGGCGATCGCACGGCGGATTAGTCAGAGTCTGGAAGATCTTGCGATCGCGGAACCCCAGGGATTGAAGCGGTTGCTGAAACGGACGGCGGAACTGTTGCAGACGGAGTATGATTTATCGGAGGTGGAGTTGGGTTTGCCGAAAATGCCAGGGGTTCCTGATGTGAAGATGAAGGCGAATGACAAAGGGGCGTTGTCTTTGGCGTTCGGGATTGGTAAGATTACCGCTAAGGCACGAGCGGATTCGGGATTGCGAGAACGCCTGAATCAGTTTTTGGGACCCAAGAAAGCCGAGTTATTAGCGGCGATTAATCAGGAATTGATTGAACCTGCGATCGCGCAGTTGCAACAGCAGGGAAAAAAGGGATTAGTTGTGATTGTCGATAACTTGGATCGGATTGAGGGTCAAACCAAAGGTTGGGGGCGATCGCAACAGGAATATATTTTTATTGATCAGGCGGAATATTTGCAAAAGTTTAATTGCCATGTCGTTTATACCATGCCCTTGGCGTTAAAGTTTGCTGATACCTATGCGCGGTTAACCCAGCGATACAAGGAAGAACCCAAAGTTTTGCCCATGGTACAGGTGCAGCAGGTGGATGGGAGTGACTGTGAGGAGGGGATGAGATTGCTGCGACAGATGGTATTGGCGCGGGCGTTGCCGGATTTGGACGAACAAGGGCGGTTAAGTCGGGTGAATGACATTTTTGATCATCCGGAGAGTTTAGACCGCTTGTGTCGCGTCAGTGGCGGTCATGTGCGGGATTTATTGCAACTGTTGATCCAGTGGTTGAAGAAGGATCTCAAACAAGGGCGGTTGACTCGTGAAACGTTGGAGGGTTTGATTCGTAGTCGTCGTAATGAAATGACGCTTACCATTGATGATCACGAATGGGCGTTATTGCGGAAAGTCCGGGAACGGAAGAAGGTTAGTGGGGATGATGGGTATCAGAAATTAATTTACAGTCGGTTGGTGTTTGAATATCGCGATCGCGGCGAGTCTTGGTTTGATATTAATCCGGTTTTGGCAGAGGCTAAGGAGTTAAGGGGATGAGTCATTTGTCCTTTGTCATTCGTCATTTGTATTTGGGGCAAATCGTTCTAACAATTGCTCACGGGAAAGGGTAGTTAGTAGGGGAGTTAATTCTTGGGAAGGTAATTGTAACATTGATGCGATCGCACTGGCTAATTCGGGGTCAAGTTCTCCAAATCGTACTCTCAGAAACCGTTCTACAGCTTCTTGTCTTGAGGTTTCGTCTCGCATTGGCATATCGCCAAACCACAGTAAGAGTTCCTCTCGTTCAAGGTTAAATAACAGCCGAGTCAACTCCTGAGGGGGTAACTGTAACATGGGCGCGATCGCACTCACTAAGTCTGGGTCAAGTTCCCCAAATCGCACTCGGAGAAAGTTTTCCGCCATTTGGCGTTGTCCTTCAAGTCTGCCTTCAAGTCTGCCTTCAAGTTTGCCTTCTTGTATCCCCTCTCGCTTGCCTTGTTCTAAGGTTTCTTCTTGCCATTTTAAGTAAGCTGGTGATAAGTTCATGAGCAATTCCCTGTCCTGTTCACTTAAATTGTTGCTTTCGTTGATCGTGATACGCCAGTTTGCCAGAATCTGTAAAATTGTCTGCCGATAGGGGTTCTGTTGGGGTAAAGCAACCAATTCATCGATCGCTTGCTTCTGAGTTCCGCGTTTTCCCAAAACCCTTAACCATAGTGTATCTTCAGTGACGGGCAGTTGGTTGATGGCGATTAATCCTGTTTTCAGGAACTCTGGCATAAAATATACACCGTCTCCCCAGTTTCCTGACTGCTTCAGTCTTGCACCAAATCCGTTTAATAATCTTGTGGAACAAGAGGGTGAGAGAATCCACAGGTGGGGCCAATCGGTGTCGGGAAATGAAGTCCGTTCTCGTCTGGCTTTTCGCCGCATTTCACTACGCACTGAGTTTAATTTGCTTTGGCAGTCGAGTACCTCGGCGGGGCTGGGTGGATTGCGGAAGGGTTCTAATAGACAGGCGGTTGTTGCCATTCGTCCCAGTAATCCGAGGTTTTCGGGTGCTGTGGCTGGTGATGGTGTTGGTACAAACCAAACATCAACTTGGCGGATTTCGGGGGATATTTCCCGACTGGTTTCGACGTTTCCTAGAGGGGCTAATAATTCCTCTAGGTATTGCTTGGCAAATTGATCGTGAGGCTTTCGTGTCATTTGAATTTAAAGTGGTAGTGTATTTGTTCAATTTATCGGATCACTCTCTGCTTAATCCCTGATGTTGGATAATATTGCTTAGAATTTGAGGGTAAGTGTTGAGGCGATGATGGCGCTAAAGCGCAACTACAAGCGCAACTACAAGCGCAACTACGAACGAATGAGACGAAACTATGTCGCAGCTACCTGATATTACACCGGAGAATAAGACGGAACTTGAGGAACTGGCGTTGACGCTGGACGCCTTTCAGGGTAAGTTTTTGCTGATTTTTGCCCGATGTAATTATGACAGAGTGCGATCGCGTCTGATTCAATGTCTCCAAGATTCTTCTCCTCTGAACATTCGCACGATTACGCTGAACCCTGATGATACGGCGCTATATCAACGAATTCAGACGGAGTTGCAGGGGGAAATTTCAAAGCCTCTCTCTTCGCAGGAGAGAGGTTTTCCAGATCCTGTGAACAGTCAGGATAAACCGGGGGCGCTGATGGTTTTGGGGTTGGAGTCGGTGCTATCTCTGGAGAGGATGCTGGCGGGGGCGGATTTGGTGCGGGAAGAGTTTCGTCAGCATTGTCCGTTTCCGGTTGTGGTTTGGGTGACGGATTCGGTTAAGTCTCAATGGATGCAGTTTGCCCGAAATTTGGAAAGTTGGGGGGTGAGTAGCCAGTTTACGATTAGCCGTGGGGAGTTGGCGGCGTTTATTAAAGATAAAGCCGATCAATGGTTGGCGGATGGGTTGAATTTAACCGAGACGGAGTGCATTGAACTTAGGGCGGAATTAGAGGCGGCTGAAGGGGAATTACAGGTAGAGGATAAGGGGTTAGAACCGGAATTAGCGGCGGCGTTATTCACAGTATTGGGGGTTTGTCAAGAGCAACAGGGAGATATTCAGGCGGCGATTACTAATTATGAGCAAGCGTTGGTACGTTGGCAGGAATTACAGCGTTTAGAGTATCAAGGCATTGTTTTAAAAGAGACGGTTTATTGTTATTACAGTCAAATTAATACGCTTCAACCTGCGACAATATCCAGTGATTACTATAATCAAATTCGGCAAAAAGTCAAAGATTATCTTCAGCAAGGGTTAACGGCTTTTAATCGGGCGAAACGTCCGGATTTAATTGCTGATTCGATTGGTGTGTTTGGTCAGGTTTTGCGGGAGTTCCAGGATTGGCAACAATTACAAGAGTTGGCGGAACAAGCGTTGGCGTTTGACCAAGGGGAAAATCGACAGGATAAACTGGCGTTGGATTATACGTTTTTGGCGGATGTTGCGTTGGCTAAAGAACGTTGGCAAGACGCGAAGGAGTTAGCGGAAGCGGCGTTAAATCAGGTTGAGGCAATTTCGCTTGGGGAAGAGATAGAGGTAAAACAGAGATGTTATTGGATTAAAGCGCGATCGCAGGTTAATTTAGGTCAATGTTCTGCCGCGATTGAACAGTTAGAAATTGCCCATGGTATCAGTCAACCGTTATCCAATCCTCGGCTTTATTTGGATATTTTAGCGGATTTACATGATCTCTATTGGCAGACAAAAGATTATCTGAAAGCCTTTAAAATTAAGCAGGAACGGCAAACCGTTGAAACCCAATTAGGATTAAGGGCGTTTATTGGCGCCAGTCGCGTTCCATCGATTGTTGGGGCAAACCTCTCTCCAAACCTCTCTCCTGCAAGGAGAGAGGCTTTGAATACTTCACATTTTGTCCTGAATTCTCCACATTCTGTCCTAAATCCTCCCCCTTCCCTCTTGAATACTCCCCCTTCCCTTGCAGGGAAGGGGGCTGGGGGGTTAGGTTTCATCGCCCCAGAAATTATCGCTTCAGGCTGGGAAAAAGATGTGCGAGAATTAGTCGAACGAGTGCAGCGTTCTGATCATAAAGTTATTGTCATTTACGGTTATTCTGGCGTAGGCAAAAGTTCTTTATTCAATGCAGGACTCATACCAACTCTACACCATACTACCGCCAGTGGACAACGCATCATCCCAATTTTGAGCCAAGTTTATACCGATTGGGAACGAGAATTAGGACAGCAATTAACCGCCGCGCTAGAAACACAAAATATTTCTATCATTCAACCCCTTGATTCTAAAACTGCAATTTTAGCCGCCTTGCGCCAGAGTGAAACCCAGCAGGTGCGAATTGTGTTAATTTTTGACCAGTTTGAGGAATTCTTTTTTGTTACCGATGACAAAGGTTGCAAGAATAAAATATTTGAAACTGATTTTTTTGAGTTTTTAGGTCAGTGTTTAGACATTTTGTCCCTGACGGTGATTTTTTCTATTCGCAGAGATTACCTCCATTATTTAGTAGACCAACCCGGAATGGCAAATTATGACCTGTTGAGTAAGAATATTCTCTATAAAATTTCTAACTTAACACCCGAGGAAGCCCAAAACCTAATTGTACAACTCACCGAGCGGTCTAATTTCAAATTGGAATCAGCGTTAATTGAACAACTGGTTAAGGATTTAGCTGGAGATTATAAGAAAGTACGCCCGATTGAGTTACAGGTAGTCGGGGCGCAACTGCAAGCGGAGGGGATTAGAACGTTAGCAGATTATCAACAGTTTGGCACAAAGGAAGAATTAGTGCTGCGCTATCTGGCGGAAGTGGTGGAGGATTGTGGGGAGGAGAATCAGCAAATAGCGGAATTGCTGTTGTATTTGTTGACCGATGAGAAAGAGCGGCGATTGCTGAAAAATCGTGGGGAGTTGGAGGAAGAGTTAAAGGATTTTGTCACGGTAGCGGCGAGTCAGTTGGATTTAATTTTAGAGATTTTAGTGTTATCGGGGTTAGTTTTTGTTGTTCCCGATACCCCCGATGACCGCTATCAGTTGGTTCATGATTATTTAGTGTCCTTTATTCGCCAGCAGCAAGAGCCAAAGATACAAGAAATTATTGCCCAATTGAATCGGGAACGGGAACAGCGTCAGCAGTTAGAGCGGAGTATTAAACGGGTGCGGGGAGAGTTAAGCCTGGTTCAAGGGGAACGAGAACGGGTGATGGTGGAGGTGGAACAAGCGGAGCAAACCAAGCAGGAATTAGCCGCAGAAAATCGCAAAGTTTCGCGGCGGGTGCGTGTGGGTTCAGTGGTATTAGTATTGACAGTAATCAGCGCCGGATTTGCTTTAGCTTGGACAGGTGCAACAGCGAATAAACAAACTGAAGAAGCCCTCAAAGGAACGGAACTTGAACGGCGCGGCACAATAGCCCTACGGCAATTTAACTATACCCAAATTCCGGCATTACTCACCGCCATGGAAGCGGGAAAAGAATTAAAAGCCTTGGTGAAAGAGCGACCGATTAATCAGTATCCCGCCTATAGTCCGCTCTCCGCACTACAACAGATTTTGGATCAAATTCGGGAACGGAATCAACTGCGCGGTCATGAAGATTGGGTTAGGAGTGTCACGTTTAGCCCCGATGGAGAGCAAATTGCTAGCGCTTCGGATGACGGAACGGTGCGGTTGTGGGATAAAAAGGGAACCGAATTAGCTGTCCTGCGCGGTCATGAATCTTCGGTTTATAGTGTCACGTTTAGCCCGGATGGAGAGCAAATTGCTAGCGATTCTGGTGACGGAACCGTGAGGTTGTGGGTTAATAAGGGAGAAGAATTAGCCGTTTTGCGCGGTCATGAATCTGTGGTTATTAGTGTCACGTTTAGCCCCGATGGAGAGCAAATTGCTAGCGCTTCAAGAGACGGAACGGTGAGGTTGTGGGATAAAAAGGGAGAAGAATTAGCCGTTTTGCGCGGTCATGAAGATTGGGTTATTAGTGTCACGTTTAGCCCCGATGGAGAGCAAATTGCTAGCGCTTCAGGTGACGGAACCGTGAGGTTGTGGGATAAAAAGGGAGAAGAATTAGCCGTCCTGCGCGGTCATGAATCTTCGGTTAATAGTGTCACGTTTAGCCCCGATGGAGAGCAAATTGCTAGCGCTTCAAGAGACGGAACGGTGAGGTTGTGGGATAAAAAGGGAGCCGAATTAGCCGTCCTGCGCGGTCATGAATTTTCGGTTAATAGTGTCACGTTTAGCCCCGATGGAGAGCAAATTGCTAGCGCTTCGGATGACGGAAC